>NZ_BAAAUV010000012.1:0-206012 GCF_039534125.1 Actinocorallia longicatena
TCTTCCTGTCCAACACCCGCAACGGACCCATCACCATCGCCCTCAACGCCCTCGCCGGAGCACAATCACCCGACTACGCCGCCTCCATGGCCGGAGCACTCATCGCCTCCCTCCCCACCCTCATCGTCTACATCACCCTCGGCCGCTGGTTCATCGGCGGACTCATGGCAGGCTCCGTCAAGAACTGACGAGGGCTCAGAAGTTGGAGATGACCTGGGCGAAGATGTCGTCGATCTGGCCCGCTTTGCGAGCGTCGTAGGAGCGGGCCTCGGTGACCTCGGCGATCTTGTCGAGGACGGGCTGGTCGGCCTCCTCGCCGTAGCCGACCGTGAAGACCCGGACGGACTTCTCCCGGGGCTTGTCGAGACCGACCAGGAGGTTCTCAAGACTGAGCCCCGGCGGGTTGCGCTCGTTCCTGCCGTCGGTGAGGACGACGATGGCGTTGATCGCGTCGGCGGTCTGGTTCGAGCGCATCTCGTCGAAGGCCGCCGCCACCGTGTCGTAGAGGCCGGTCTGGCCGCCCGACGTGAGCGCGTTGATCTGCTTGCGGAGCTCGCCGCCGGTGGACGAGATCGGTCCCGGGACGACGAGCCGCCGGTAGTCGCGGTCGCCGTCGAGCCCGGAGGAGAACGACCACAACCCGACCCGGTCGTCCGGGCCGAACTGGCCGATGGCCTTGACGGCGGCGTCCTTGGCGAGCTTCAGGCGGCTCTTGCCCGTCCCGGCGACCATCGTGTCCATGGAGCCGGACTTGTCGATGATGAGCAGCACGTTGGCGCGTTTGCGCAGGCGCGTCCAGCTCTCCAGGACGGCCTTGACGACGCCGGGGCTGAACTGGTTCAGCGGAGTGACCCGGGAGTCCGGCGGGATCCCGTTCTCCAGGGTCGCGATCGGCCCGGGGCGTCCCTGGTAGTCGCGGTAGCCGTTCTTCTGGAGGAAGGCCTGCGACTCGGGGGAGTGGAGATAGGTGAGGAAGTCGGCGGCCACCCTCTTCTTGTCGGCGTCCATCCAGGCGAGCTGGACGTAGGGGTGGTCGGAGTCGTAGGTTCCCTCCTCCGGATAGATGGCGACCAGCTTGGTGCGCGGCGGCGGTTTCTTGCCGTAGTCCTTGGGGTCGCCGGTCGGATTGCCCAGGTTGTAGTCGGTGATCGACCGCTCCTCGGCGGCGATGGCGGAGAGGTAGCCCAGGGCCTGGCCGCGCTGGTCGGCCCGGTACAGGTTCTCCATGAAGGTGGCGGACACGTCGCCGTAGTGGACGACCGAGCGTTCGACGGTCTTCACGAACTCCTGGACCTCCGGGCGGCCGATGTCGGCGACCGTCATGTCGGAGGTGTTGCCGGTGGCGGCGAAGTAGGTGCCGAGGGTGGCGTTGAGCCCCGAGGTGGAGAAGTTCGGATTGGTCTTGCCGAGCCGGAACGGCCCCCACTCGGGGTGGCCGTGGGCGCCCCAGCCGCGCCGGTCACGGGCCAGGGCGGCGATGTCCTTCCAGCCGATCCGCTTGTCCGGCCAGCCGAGCGCCCGGCCCATGGGTTCGGGCATGGCGATGGCGAGCGGGCTCTTCACGATCGAGGGCTGCTCACCGTCGGGAACGGGTCCCGGCTCGTCGCGTCCGGAGACCTGCTGGCGATAGAGGGTGAGCCAGACGGAGGAGACCGGGCTCCACACGTCGGGCCGCGGACCGTCGGCGGTGCTCCAGCCGCCGGCCAGCGCCTGGACGGCCTTGCCCGAGTTGGAAGAGACGATGTCGACGTGACCGCAGAGGTCGCCGATCTTCCGTCCCTTGTTGTACTTGTCGGCGCGCTTCGCGAGCACGGTGTCCTTGCCCTGCGACGCCGCGATGAGGATCTTGACGCTCCGTCCGGTGCAGCCGTCGTCCTTCCGCACCGCCGACAGGGTCGCGAGGTAGACGCCGAGCCCGCCGATCTGGACGATCAGGGTCACGGCCAGCAGCGGGATCAGCAGATGCCCGCTGCGCCGCCGGGTCCTGTTCCGCAACGCGGTCCCGAGGGCCCGTACCGACTCCCACCAGTCCTGGAGATGGCGTCCCTCGATCTGGTCGAGCTGCCGTTGCAGCCCCCAGCCGAGCAGGGTCGTGATCAGTGACAGCACGGTCGCGAAGACCAGGGCGAGGACGAGGCTCAGGCCGCGCTGGTCGCCGAGGTCCTTGGTGAGGAAGGTGGCTATCAGGCCGACGACGGCATAGGCGACGAGAAGGATCAGACCTCGGGCGATGATCCGCATCCGAACATCCTGACGTCATCCGGCGGGCAGGACAATGGATTCCCGATATGTGCCCCGTTTCCCCCCCGACCGATTGAATGGGGTTTCTGGTGGGTAGTCCTCTTCGCATTGGGTGATCGTTCGACTACGGAGGGTCGGTTCATGCGGGTGAGGTTCGCGGCGTTCGCCGCATTCGTGATCGGAGCCCTGGGGCTGATGCTGCCCGGGTCGGCGGCCTCCGCGGCCGCCGGGCTGCCGCTGGGCAACGCCAGCTGCGCGGCGACCTACAAGTCCGTCACCTGCGACGACCTGTCGGAGGCGGAGAGCTACGCGGCCGCGTACTGCTACGGCTCCGAGAGCGCCCTGACCTGCCCTGGAGTGGGACGCGACTGCGCGGTCCAGGATGACGGGATCCTCTGCACCAAGGGTCCGGCCAGGCGGCACCGCCCGCATGGAGGGGTCGCGACCGGCGGCGGAGGCGCCTTCGAGGGGCCGAACCTCGGCCTGGCCGCGGCGGGGGCGGGCCTCGCGGCCCTGGGCGTCGTGCTGGTGGTCGCCCGCCGGCGCCGTGCGTCGGGGTCCTGACGCGCGATGGGACGTCATCGGGGTCCGCTCGGCAACGCGGCCCTGCTCGGGCTCGTGGTCGTCGGGGTGCTGGTGTTCTTCAGGGGCATGGCGGTCAAGGCTCCGCCCCGGCCCGCGGAGCCCGTCCTGACCGTCCCGAACTACGACGACCCGGAGTCCGCGCGCGTCCCGCCGATGCGGGCGTCGCCGCCGGTCCGGCTCAGCATCCCCCGGATCGGGGTGTCGACCACGCTGCTGCCGCTGTCCCTCACGCCCGAGGGCGCGCTCGAGGTGCCGGCGCTGAGCAAGGCCGACCGGGCCGGCTGGTTCCGCGACGGTCCCACCCCCGGCGAACGCGGCTCGGCCGTGATCGCCGGGCATGTCGACTCCGAGCGGGACAAGGGCGTCTTCTACCGGCTCGGTGAGCTGAGACCCGGCCAGCTCATCACGGTCACGCGCAGGGACGGCACCGCGCCGGTCTTCCGCATCCACACCATCAAGAACGTCACCAAGTCCGACTTCCCCGGCTCCGAGGTCTACGGCCCGGCCCGCTACTCCGCCCTGCGCCTCATCACCTGCGGCGGGACGTTCGACGCCGCGACCGGGCACTACACCGAGAACCTCATCGTCTACGCCTCGCTCTACCGGCCGCCCGCGCCCGGCACCTGACCGGCGTTCACGGCAAGATCGGCTTCGCGGGCCGCCCTGGTCAGCGCGGTGTCGAGGATCTCCAGGCCGAGATCCAGCTCCTCGGGCGTGACGGTCAGCGGCGGGGCGATGCGGAAGACCCCGCCCATCCCGGGGAGCTGGACGATGTTCATGTGCAGGCCCAGGCTCAGGCACTCGGCGGTGACCCGGCGGCCGAGATCGTCGGCCGGAGCCTTGGTCTCCCGGTCCAGGACGAGCTCGATGCCCTGGAGCAGGCCGCGCCCCCGGACGTCGCCCACGCACGCGTGCCGCTCCTGGAGGGCGAGCAGACCCGACCGGAGCCTCTTCCCGAGAACCCCGGCCCGCCGGTCGAGGCGTTCACGCTGGATGACCGTCAGGACGGTTCGGCCGACGGCGGCCGGCAGTGGATCGGAGACATGCGTGGTGAAGAACAGGTAGCCGAGCTCGTGGCAGCGCTCCTCGATCTCGGCGCTGGTCACCACGGCGGCGAGCGGCAGCCCCGCCCCGAGGGTCTTGGAGAGGGTGAGGATGTCGGGGACGACGCCGTCGCGTTCGAAGGCGAACATCTCTCCCGTCCGGCCGAGCGCGGTCTGGGCCTCGTCCAGGATCAGCAGCATGCCGCGTTCGACGCATTTGGCCTTGAGCGCGGCCAGATAGCTGGTCGGCAGTTCGATGAGGCCTCCCGAGCTGATGATCGGCTCGACCAGGCAGGCGGCGAGACTCCCCGCCGACTGCCGGTCGACCAGCTCGAAGGCGTGGTCGAGTTCGCTCCGCCAGTCGTGCCGGCCGCCGTCCAGGAAGCGGGTCCGGTAGGCGTTCGGCGGGGGGATGGCGATGTTGCCGGGGACCGGGGGACCGTAGCCGCGACGGCCCGCGCTGTAGGTCGCGGCCGCGGCGCCGGACGTCATCCCGTGCCAGGAGTTGCTGAAGCTGACGATCTCGTAGTTGCCGGTGTACAGCTTGGCCATCTTCAGGGCGGCCTCGTTGGACTCCGCGCCGGTCGTCAGCAGCAGCGACTTCTCCAGCGGCGCGGGCGTCGCCTCGGCGAGCATCCGGGCCAGATCGACGACCGGACGGCTCAGCATGCCGCTGAACAGGTGGTCGAGCGAGGCCACCGACTCCCGGACGGTCGCCACGACCTCGGGATGGCCGTGCCCGAGGATCGCGCTCATCTGCCCGGAGGTGAAATCCAGGATCGCCCGCCCGCCGGCGTCATGGACGAACGCCCCGGAGGCCCTCTCGATGACGGCGGGCACGAACGCCCCGCCGTACCGCACCAGATGCCGCTCGACGTCCTGCCAGAACTCCGCGTCGGTCATCGCCGTCTCCCTCACCGTGTCGCCGTCCTCCCGATTGTCGTCACCTCCGGCTAGAGGAGGAAGAGGAGCATCGCCGCGACCGCGACGTCGACGACGCCGCAGGCCTCCGCGTAGGAGCGGGAGACGACCCTGCCGAGCCTCAGGTGCACGGCGTCCCAGACTCCGTGCAGGAGCCAGCCGGCCGCGATCAGGTAGCGGCCCAGGTCGGGGTCCACCGCCAGGCCCGCCAGTGCGACGGCGCCGAATCCGAGCATTCCCGCGGCCTGGACGCCGAAGGCCCGCCGCCCGTCCGGGGTTCCGGTGACGGCGCCCACGACCAGCATGACCAGCGCGGCGGCGGCGATGACGGTGGCCAGGGGGACCCTGTCCAGCAGGCCGACCGTGAACGTCACCGCCGTCAGCGCTCCGACCACGGGCCAGGAGGCGGCCCGCCGTCCGATCTGGTTGAGGATCAGGTACTCGAGCGGAAGCAGGAGCAGGAGCTGCCCGAACCCGTCGACCGCGTCGGCGACGTCCCCGAGCCCGCCCGCCGAGATGAGCGCGGAGACGGCGAGCGCCACGACCGTGGGCCAGCGGTGCAGCAGGGCGCCCGCTCCGTGTGCGTGTCCGGTCATGACGGCGAGACCTCCTGACGGAATCCGTACTCGCCGCGGCGGCGGAGCATCACGACGAGCATCAGCGGCAGCATGACCAGATGCTCGAGCATGATCATCGACTCCGCGCCGATGACGTCCAGCCACAGCAGCGGGAACAGGACCAGCAGGGGAGCGGCCATCGCCCCGCACATCTCCAGCGCACCGGCCCACCGGTGCCCGCGGATCCGCATCCACATCAGCATCCCGGCGGACATCTCGGCCACCATCGTCAGGGACGCCGCCTCCGGCCGCCGGTCCGCGTCGAACCCGCCTCCCACCAGGCCGACGGCCGCGCCGAGGACCAGCATCCCCACCGCCATCGCGATGACCATCTCCATGTAGTGCCGCGCGAAGTGCCCCCAGCCGCCGCCGTGGCGTGTGCGGGCGATCTCCTCCTGAGCGTGCATGGCCGTTCCTTCCGTTCCGGTGTCCTGATGACGCCCTCAGCCTGCGGGAACGCCGCGATCGCCAGTAGTGCCGGACCACCACGGGCCCGCATGACATCTGTCATGCGGATACCGGACGAATGACACCCGACCGGACGGCCCTCGGCTGGAACAATGGCGGCGTGGGCAACGAGGGCGGGACGGGACTCGCGGGCTTCCGCCGCTACACCTGGTGGGCGGTGCCGGGGACGAACGCGGGCATCCTGATCCTGTTCACCGCCGAATGGGTCCTGGACGGCGACGTGCCGATCGGGCCGCGGCTCTTCAGCGTCGCAGCGATGATCGTCGAGGTGGCCGCGGTCGTGGTGCTGCTCAACACCCGCCTCACGGCCGGCGCCCGATCCGCCCGGCCCCGGCCGCCCGCCGGCTGGCCCGCCGCGGGAGCGCTCGCCGCCCTCGTCCTCGCGGTCTGCCCGCTGGCCCTGCGCAACTACGGCCTCTGGCCGCTGGCCCCCGCGATGATGACGGCCGTCATGGCGACCTACCTCGACCCCCGGTCCCGGCGACGGCTGATCGTCGGAGCGACGGTCCTCGCGGCCCTTCCCGGTGGCGCGGTCAGCCTGGCGAGCGGGGACGGGGCACTGGTCTACGCCGTCCTGTTCCCGCCGGGGCTGTTCGCCTTCGTCGTCTGGGCGATGCTCGGCCCGCTGTGGGCCTGGGACGTCGCGGGACGGCTGGACAACGCGCGCCGCCTGTCGGCCGAACTGGCGATCAAGGACGAGCGGCTCAGGTTCGCCGCCGATCTGCACGACATCCAGGGCCACCATCTCCAGGTGATCGCGTTGAAGGGGGAGCTCGCGGCCCGGCTCGCCCACGCGGATCCCGAACGGGCCGCCGCCGAGATGTGGGAGGTGCAGAAGCTGGCCACCGACGCGCTCCGCGACACCCGCGCGGTCGTCCAGGGCTACCGGCGCACCACGCTCGACGAGGAGATCGCGAACGCGACCCGGGTGCTGGCCTCGGCCGGCATCGACGCCCGGACCGACCTGGACCCCGCCGTCGTCGGCGACACCGCCCGTCATCTGCTGGGCCTGGTGATGCGTGAGGCGACCACGAACGTCCTGCGGCACAGCCGGGCGCGCAACGCCGAGGTCGGCTACCGGGTGACCGGCGGCGTCGTGCGCCTGCGGGTGGGCAACGACGGCGCGCTCGCCCCCGAGGCCTCCTCCGGGACGGGCCTGGGCACCCTCGCCGAGCGCCTGCGCGCCGCCGGAGGCGATCTGGTCTGGGAGCACGACGGCGAACGCTTCGAGGTCACCGCCTCCCTGCCCGTGGGGGAGGGGCCGTGATCCGGCTGCTGATCGCCGACGACGAGGAGCTCCTCCGCAGCGCCCTGGCCGCCCTCCTGGCGCTGGAAGAGGACCTCGAAGTGGTCGCCGAGGCCGCCACCGCCACCGAGGCGGTCCGTCTCGCCCGCGAGCACCGTCCCGACATCGCCGTGCTCGACCTGGAGATGCCCCCCACCGACGGGCTGCACGCCGCCGGGGAGATCCGGTCCGGGCTCCCCACCCAGATCATCCTGGTCACCCGGCACGCCCGTCCCGCGGTCCTGCGCCGGGCCCTGTCCGCGGGCGTCCGGGGCTTCGTGCCCAAGACGACCCCCGCCTCCCGGCTGGCCGAGATCATCCGCGATGTCGCCGCGGGCCGCCGCTACGTCGACCCCGACATCGCCGCCTCCGCCCTCACGGAGGACGACTGCCCGCTGACCGAGCGGGAACTCGAGGTCCTGCGCGCCGCGCGCACGGGAGCGTCGGTCAACGAGATCGCCGCCCAGGTGCACCTGGCCCCGGGCACGGTCCGCAACTACCTCTCGGCCGCCATGACCAAGCTCGCGGCGCCGACCCGGCACGCCGCCGCCCACCACGCCTGGCAGCAGGGCTGGATCTGACGGCCCGGGCCGTCGGATGAGGTCAGCAGGAGGCCCAGTTCCGGCTGCCGGAGGCCTTACAGGAGTCGACGCGCTTCCCCGAGGTGTTCCTCAAGGTGGCGGTGTCCCCGCTGTTCTTCCAGGCGTACCAGGTGCGGCCCCAGTAGCGGTGGCCCGGCGAGTTGCCGCCCCGCCCGGTATGGAGCGTGACACTCTTGCCCGGCCCGACGGACGTGCTGGGGAAGGTGTACCGGTCACCCGAGCTGTCGCGCACGCTCCAGCCCCTGAGATTGCGGGTCTTCTTGCTCGCGTTCCTGATCACGATCCGTTCGGCGTTGAGGCTGGCGGCGCCGCCCCGGTCCGTGCCGGGCGAGTCGTGGTAGACCCGCGTGATCTTGAACGTGGGCTTCGGGGTCGCGAAGGCGACAGTGGTGAATCCTGAAGTGGGGGCTAGGACGCCGATGGCGATGAACACGGCGGCGGCTTTCAACAGGTTCATGCCTCAAAGGGTAGATATCCACCACCGACCGCGATATGACCTTGATGGAGAGCCCTCGATTCCCCCCGGGTGCGAAGTCTGTGAAGCCGGCGCGTTCTCAGAGAAGAGGCGGGCGACCGGTCTCCCTCTCGCATCGACCGAATGCCATGCTTGAGGGGAACGGAAATAGGGCTATGGGGCGCAGCGGACCCGGTGGGGCCGGGCGCCTGTGGGGGAGCAGCATGGAGATCGTTGTCGACGACCTGTCCGGCCCGCGGATCATCGAGCTGCTCGACGAGCACGTCCAGGAGATGCGCTCGATCACGCCCCGGGAGAGCGCCCATGCCCTCGACCTCGAGGATCTGCGCAAGCCCGGCGTCACCGTCTGGTCGGTCCGGGACGGCGACGCGGTCGTCGGCGTGGGCGCGATCAAGGAACTGGATCCGTTCCACGCCGAGCTGAAATCGATGCGCACCACCTCGAAGCTCAAGCGGAGCGGCATAGCCTCCCTGCTGCTCGAGCACATCATCACCGAGGCCACCGCCCGGGGCTTCACCCGCCTGAGCCTCGAGACCGGATCCGCCGACTTCTTCCTCCCCGCCCGCCGCCTCTACGAGCGCTTCGGCTTCACCTACTGCGCCCCCTTCGCCGACTACCAGCCCGATCCCAACAGCGTCCACATGACGAAAACGCTCTAGGTCAGGCGGCGGTGGAGGGGGGCGGCCAGATCGGCGGTCGTCAGCAGGAGGGCGACGGTGTAGTCGGCGAGGTGGTCGCGGCTGATGGGGACGTCACCGCGCAGCCAGGCCGCGGTGAGGTCCCACAGCCCGGCGGTGAGGGTGAAGGCGGTGAGCGACAGGTCGGTGTCGGAGAGGGTGGCGTCGCCGACGAGGTCGCGGGTCTGGGCGGTGAAGAACCCGGAGAGAGTGCGGATGATCTCTCCTCGGCGCTGCTGGAGCAGGGGGTGGGCGGGGAACTCGTGGCCGAGGATGTGGGCGCGGCGCGGATCCTCGGTGAGGAAGTCGAGGGTGGCCGAGGTGCTGGCGCGGGCGATCTCGGCGATCTCGCGGGGGGCGTGCGCTGCGGCGTCGAGGATGGCGGAGGTGCCCTGGGCGGCCTGGTCGTCGACGACCGCGAGCAGCAGGGCGTCCCGGTCGGTGAAGTTCTCGTAGAAGTACCGGTCGTTGAGGCCGGCGAGCGTGCAGACCGCGCGGACCGTCGCGGACTGCCAGCCGGTCGTTCCGAGCAGCTCCAGCCCCGCTTCCAGCAGCGCCGCGCGGCGCAGGGCGCGGCGCTCCTCGGCGGGGATGCCGCGATAGGTGCGCTGGGTTCGGGTCACCCCGCTGATTGTGCCGTACATCTGCCTCTTGACGTTTGCCCCGAACATCACCATCGTGGACAGAAGAATTCTGGTGTGAAACCACACCAGAATTGAGTCGAGAGGGCGATCACGGTGACCGCAGACCACATCGAGCAGGGCGGCCCCGCCCTCGCCGACATCGATCTGACCGACCTCAGGTTCTGG
This sequence comes from Actinocorallia longicatena, assembly GCF_039534125.1. NCBI lineage: Bacteria > Bacillati > Actinomycetota > Actinomycetes > Streptosporangiales > Thermomonosporaceae > Actinocorallia > Actinocorallia longicatena. The sequence continues at coordinate 9,724 of NZ_BAAAUV010000012.1, forward strand.
TCGCGTCCGCTGGAGGAGCGCTACCAGGCGTTCGCCGCGCTGCGCGCGCAGCCCGGCCTGAGCTTCAACCAGCTGCCGAAGATGCCCCTGGTCGGGCAGAGCCCCGGCTCCTACGCTCTCGTCCGCCACGCCGACGTCGCCGAGGCCAGCCGCAACCCCGCGATCTTCAGCAGCGAGCCGAGCGCCACCGCGCCCACCGACCTGCCGCGCTATCTGGAGCGCTACTTCCGCTCCATGATCGACATGGACGACCCCCGGCACGCGGCCATCCGCAGGATCGTCTCCCGCGCCTTCACCCCGCGGATGCTCTCCAAGGCCGAGGACGACATCGCCGGCCGCGCCCGCCGCATCGTCGACGAGCTGATCGCCTCGGGCCCGGGGGACTTCGTCGAGAAGGTCGCCGTCCGGCTGCCGGTCGAGGTCATCTGCGACATGTTGGGCATCCCCGCCTCGCACCACGCCCGGGTGGTCGCCCTCACCAACATCACCGTCGGCTACTCCGACCCCGAGTACACCGGGATCAACCCCGACTACAGCTCAGGCGTCGCCAAGGTCGGCACCCTGGCGATGGCACGTTCCCTCGGCACGATGGCCCTGGCCGGCTGGCGCCTGCACCGCCTCGCCTCCCGCCTCGGCCGCGACCGCGTCAAGAACCCCAAGGACGACCTGACCTCCGCCCTGGTCAACGCCAACGTCGACGGCGAGCGGCTCACCCCCCAGGAGTTCGGCGCCTTCTTCCTCCTGCTGGTCGTCGCGGGCAACGAGACCACCCGCAACGCCATCGCCCACGGCCTGAAGCTCCTGACCGACCATCCCGACCAGCGGGCCCTCCTTCTGTCCGACTTCGACGGCCGCATCCCCGGCGCCGTCGAGGAGATCCTCCGCTACAGCAGCCCCGTCATCTTCATGCGCCGCAACCTCACCCAGGACTACGTCCTCAACGGCCACCAGTTCCGCAAGGGCGATCGCGTCAGCCTCTTCTACCCCTCCGCCAACCGCGACGAAACGGTCTTCACCGACCCCGAGGCCTTCGACATCACCCGTTCCCCCAACCCCCACATCGCCTTCGGAGGCCCCGGCCCGCACTACTGCCTGGGCGCCAACCTCGCCCGCCGCGAGATCACCGTCATGTACCGGGAGCTCTTCACCCGCCTCCCCGACATCAAGGCCTCCGCCGCCCCCGACCGGCTCCAGTCCGGCTTCATCAACGGCCTGAAGCGCCTCCCCTGCACCTTCACCGCACCCCCCGCCAACCCGTGACCCCAGCCCCCGCCCGAACGGCCGGCCACTTTCCCGCGGAGTGGAGGTCGTGGCCGGCACCCATGCGAAGCCGGACGAGCTCGAAGCGGCGCTGAAGGGGGTGGTCCGGCTGCACGTCACGGTGACGGCCGTGCTCGCCGAGGCCGGACCCGAGCTGGTGGAGCAGGCGGTCACCGGGGTGTCCGAGGCCGATGCCGGCTACGTTCTCGGCTGGTACGCCGAACCCGCACCACGCCGTCAGAGGTCGCCTGCCGTCGGCAGCGCGGGCCGGTGGATCCACGCGGCGAGATCGGCTGGCGCGCATTCGGCGACTCGGCTGGCGTAGCGGGGAAGCTCCTGCTCGCCGAGGACCCGCCGCCACTGGCCTGTTGATCCGCTGTGGAAGAACCGGTCGTGGTCGCGGTAGAAGCCGTCGTGGCTGGCTTCGGGCGCGAGCTCGCGGGCTCGGCCCTTCATGGCAGCGAAGGTGGCGGCCTGGACCAGGTCCGGCCAGGCCGTCTCGGTGATGGTGATCCCGAGCCGGGCGGCTATGTAACGCATCTGGCCTTCGAGGTCGTCAAGGAGGTCCTCGTAGCGCAGCAGCACGATGTTGGGCCGGTCACGCACCTGCCAGAACGTGTCCAGATGGTGGAGCATGATCTCCAGGTCGGACACGGACTTCCCGGGCGCGGCCGGGTGGACCCAGGACCAGAAGCGTTCGCGCGAGGTCCCGCTCGGCGGGGACGGAGCGGTGGCCAGCAGCTCGGCGAGGACCGCGGCGCCCATGGCGTCCTCGCGCAAGGCGAGGGACACGGTCCGGTCGGTGTTGCCGGCGTGGCTTTCCAGGGACACGGCCACGTCCCGGGGGTCCCGGCTTGCGCACAGGTAGGTGACCCGGTCGTCGAAGGGCAATCCGTCGAGGGGCGTATGGGTCTTGATGAACCGCCGGTGCGCCTGTGCCTCGAGGTCGGACAGCACTGCGGGGAGCGGGCGCAGCAGGACGTCCAGCCACGGTGAGATCCGGTCGAGCGGCCGGTCGAACGTCGCGGTCTTGAAGATCTCCAGGGCGCAGATCATCTGCAGCCAGGTCGTGCCGCACTTCGCCGGGGTGCTGATCACGATGTCGCCGGGACGGAACACGAACCCGTCCCAGCGAGCGGAGTCCGTGAAGGAGGTCTGGTAGCGAACGCGTTCCCCCGAGCCCATGCGGGGACAGTGACAGCGACCAGATCGGCCCGTCAACCGTGCCGCGAACGACCGGAGCGTCCGAGATCCTCGAACTCCCAGGGCCGTGGAACGAAACGATGGACCGGCCGGGCGGAGCCGCCGGGGCTACGTGCGGGGACGACGAGGCCAGACGCGTAAGCGAGGATGATTCGGGCAGCACTCCCGGACGAGTTCCAGCTCGGCGGCGCCGTCGGCCGCCTCGCCCACCACCTCGACGTCGCCCCGGAGCACTTTCACCGGCCCGTCTCATCGGGCGGACCGGTATCGGCAGTGCCCGCGTCCTGGCCGTCGCGGCCCTCGGCTGGAGGACCCTGGCCCGCGTCGCCGGTCGAGTTTGCCGTTGACCGCACCAGCAGGCGGCCGGCCAGCCCGAGGGAGAACATGGCCACGCCCGCCGCGACGGACTGCCAGGGCAGCGTGACGATCAGAGTCAGGCAGCCCAGAAGGCCGAGCACGTTGAGGGCGCGCGGCCAGCGGCGTTCGGCGGCGGGCTGGGTGAAGGCCGCAGCGTTGGCGACGGCGTAGTAGATGAGGACGCCGAACGAGGAGAAACCGATCACGCCCCGCAGGTCGCCAGTGACCACGAGCACGGAGACCACGACCGCGAGGGCGACCTCGGCGTGGTGGGGCACCCGGAAGCGCGGATGGACCGCGGCGAGACGCCGGGGCAGGTCGCGGTGGCGGGCCATGGCCAGAACGGTGCGCCCGATGCCCGCGATCAGTCCCAGCAGGGCGCCCAGTGCCGCCAGCGCGGCCCCGGCACGCACCACCGGAGCCAGGACGCCCGCGCCGGCGGCCTCGACGGCCGTGGTCAGCGGGGCGTCGGAGGCGGCGAGCCGTTCCGGTCCCGCGGCCAGAAGCGAGGCGACCCCCACCACGAGATAGACGGCCACGGTGAGGAAGAGGGCGATCGGGATCGCGCGCGGGATCGTCCGCTCGGGGGCGCGGACCTCCTCGCCCATGGTGGCGATGCGGGCGTAACCGGCGAAGGCGAAGAAGAGCAGTCCCGAGGCCTGGAGAATCCCGTGGAGGCCGCCGGACGTCCAGTCGCCGAGGTCCGCCGAGCCGGCGTCGCCTCCTACGGCGATGCCCACCACGACGACGCCCAGCGACAGCAGGCTCGCGGTCACGAGCGCCCGGGTGAGCAGAACGGTCTTGGCCACGCCGCGGTAGTTGAGCGCGGTCAGTCCCGACACGGCGGCGACGGCGGCCGCACGCCGAGCCCACCAGGGTCCGGGAACGGCATACGCGGCGAAGGTCAGCGCCATGGCCGCGCACGAGGCGGTCTTGCCCACCACGAAGCCCCATCCGGCGGTGAAACCCCACCAGTGCCCGAGCCGTTCACGACCATAGATGTAGGTGCCGCCCGAGACCGGATGCACCGCCGCCAGCTGCGCCGAAGCGATCGCGTTGCAGTACGCGATCACCGCCGCGACCGCCAGCCCGGCCAGCAGGCCCGACCCGGCGACCCGCGCCGCGGGGCCGAACGCCGCGAACACTCCTGCGCCGATCATCGATCCGAGGCCGATCACCACCGCGTCCCCGGTTCCCAGCCGGCGCGCGAGCTCCGGAGGGGAGACCATCGCCGCCTCCAATACATCAAATGGGTTTGATGTATCGTGGTACGCATGCCGTCACCACGTCAAGGCGTGCCGGAGTTCGTGCGCCTGGCCGCGCACCCGCTGCGCTGGCGCCTGCTGACCGGGCTCGCGGGCGGAGATCTCCGCGTCCGCGAGCTTGTGAAGCTGACCGGCGAACCGCAGAACCTGGTCTCCTACCATCTGCGGCTCCTTCGCCAGGGCGGCCTCGTCACCGCCCAGCGCAGCAGCTTCGACGCCCGCGACAGCTACTACCACCTGGACCTCGACCGTTGCGCCGAAGGCATCGGCGGCGTCGGCGACGCACTGCATCCGTCGCTCGGCCGTGAGCCGCGGCCCCTGGTCCCGTCCCGCCGCAAGGTGCTCTTCGTGTGCACGGGCAACAGCGCCCGTTCACCGATCGCCGAAGCGCTGCTCCGCCACCGCACCGACGACCGCATCGAGGTGTCGAGCGCGGGCACCCGTCCCAAACCCGAGATCCACCCCGGCGCGATCCAGATCCTGCGCAGCCGCGGTCTCGACATCGGCGCCCAGCGTCCCCGCCACCTCGACACCAAGCTCGGCCACGGCTTCGACCACGTGATCACCCTGTGCGACAAGGCGCGCGAGGCCTGCCCGGCCTTCGACGACGCGCGCCAGGTCCACTGGAGCCTGGCCGACCCGACCCAGGCCGACGACCTCCGGCAGGCCTTCCGCCGGACGGTGACGACCATCGACACCCGTATCCGCCACCTGCTGCCCGTCCTCGCACAGGAGTCGCCATGACCTACGCCAGCGTCCGCTACATCGTCGACGACGTCCAGAAGAACATCGACTTCTACACCACCCACCTGGGCTTCACCCTCAACTTCACCGCGGCGCCCGCCTTCGCCGACGTCGTCCGCGGCCCCCTGCGCCTCCTGCTCTCGGGACCGATGAGCTCCGGCGCCAGGGCCACCCCCGCCGACGCCGACACCCCGGGCCGCAACCGCATCCACCTGATCGTCGAGAACCTGGAAGACGAGGTGGCCCGCCTGAAGGCCGCGGACCTGACCTTCCGCAGCGACCTGGTCACCGGACCGGGCGGCAGCCAGGTCCTCCTCGAAGACCCGGCCGGCAACCTCATCGAGCTCTTCCAGCCCAGCGCCCCGACCTGAGCCCGCCGTCGACCACGTGTCTTGCGGACGGGGGTCAGGGGGTCGGGTCGGGTTCGGGATCGTCGGTGGACTCTTCCGGCGTCGGCTCGTCCGTCGGTTCCTCGGGGGTGGGTTCGCTGGTCGTGGGGGTCGCGCTGGGTGTGCCGGGAGAGGTGGCGGTGGCGGTCACGTGGAAGGTGATGTTGGTCGGATCGCCCGCGTCGTCGGGAATGACGACGTCGGCCTCGTAGGTGCCGGGCTCCTCGGCGGTGAAGGTGACGGTGACCGAGCAGGGGCCGCTGGCACCGGTCGCGGGGCAGGCGGTGAGGGCGGCGGTGAAGGCCTGGTCACCCTTGACCTCCAGGCTCTTCTCGTCATCGCACGACAGCCATTTGAAGGCGAAGGAGTAGGCCTCGCTGGAGCCGACCTCGACCTCGCCGAAGTCGTGGGAGGCACTCTCCTTGGTGCACGAGATGGGCTGCGCGCTCGTCGTCGGGCTGACCGGGGGGACCTGCCCGGAGATGGTCGGTGTCGGCTGCGGCGTGAGGGGAGTCTCGGTCGGGCCGGTGGTGGGCGCGGTGGCCGTGACCGTGGGGACGGCCGTCGACACGGAGGGGAGAGGAGAGGGAGGGGTCTGGGTGCCCGCCTGCGCGGCGGGCCGGGCGGGCTTGTCGTCGGAGGCCAGCACGAGGTAGCTGGTTCCCCCCGCCACCGCGAGCGCCGCGATCACCACCGCGGCGACCTTGACCGCCAGGCCGCCGCCCGCTGGCATCCCCGAACCTCCTGCGGTCTGTGCGGGCAGCCCGCCGTGGGCCAGGGCCGCGGCGGGCAAGGTGCTGGCCAGCGCGGCCAGGGCGGCGGCGCCGCGCTCCTCCCAGCGCGGTCCGTAACCCGCCTCGGCCATCCGCTCCAGCCCGGTCACGAACGCCGACGCTCCCGGCGGCCGCAGGGCCGGGTCCTTGGCCAGCCCGTCATAGACCAGCCGCCGGACGGGCTCCGGCACCCTCTCGTACGGAATCGGCGCCATGCGGTGGAGCTGCTCGAGCTCGCTCAGATTCCCCGCCCGGAACGGCGGACCGCCGGTCAGACACTCGAAGAACACGGCCGTGGCGGCGTAGACGTCACCGGCGGGGGTGGCCTCCTCCCCGCCCCACTGCTCGGGCGGCATGTACGACGGCGTGCCCGACCGCCCGGCGCGTTCGCCGAACCGGCTCGCGATACCGAAGTCCACAAGGGTCGACAACCCCTGCTCGGTGACCAGGACGTTCCCCGGCTTGTAGTCGCGGTGCACGACCCCCAGCCCGTGCGCCGCGGCCAAGCCGAGCAGCGAACCCTTGAGAACCGTCAGGGCCGCCTCCGGCGCCATCGGACCCGTCGCGACCAGAAGGTCGTTCAACGCGATCCCCGGAACGAAGTCCATGAGGATCGCGGCCCCCTCGGAACCGCCCTCGACATAACCCCGCAACCGCACCACATGCGGCGACCTGACCCGCGACAGCAGCGCCGCCTCACTCCGGAACGCCCTGCGGAACCGCTGGTCGGCCTCCAACCGCCCCGCCAGATATTTGACCGCGACCAGCTCACCCGTCGCCCTGTCACGAGCCAGCACGACCCGCCCCATGGCCCCGGAACCCAGCTCCCGAACCTGATCGAACCCAGGAATCACCCAGTCCATACCGGGTTGGACGCCCCACCCCGCCCACCCGCCCACAAACGGCCGGACCAGGTCACCTCCACCCCCGGCGGCGCCCCGCTCCGAACCGTCCCGGGTTCTGCCGGAGGCTGTGATGTGGCCCTGGCCGACGATGAGTTGCCCGGGTCTTCCTGTGCCCGGCGTAGGAGGACGATCTGACCGTACGGAGCGATCGTGCAGGAGTGAAGACGCCCCGGCCGACCGGGGACCGCCGCCCGCAGGGGCTGCGTCTCGTTCGCCCACGTCATCGACGAGGCCCGACGCGAGGTTCGGCCGGCCTTCCTGAAGGAGACCGGGCTCTATGGCGGTTCTAAGGTTCGCCGACGGTGGGTCAGAGGGAGGGCTGTTGTGCTGGGGGCGTCGGGCCGAAGTGGTCGGTCCTGGTCAGGAGATGCAGATGAGACGGAAGACAGGTGTGGCGGCCGCCGGGCTGGCGCTCACGATGGTGGTGGGAGTCTCGGTCGCGGCGGTGGCCGAAGGCGATGAGGGCGGCAAGAAGCCCGGGCCCGGTTCTTCTGCCCCCAAGGACAAGCAGGACAAGGGGAAGGGCGACGGCTGGGTGGCCGAACTCGCCAAGCGCTACGGCGTCAGCGAGGCAGCACTCGAGAGAGCGCTTCGGGACGTCAAGGTCGCGCTCAGCGACAAGCGCAGGTCGCCGGCCGATCCCGCCATCGTCGCCAAGCTCGCCGGCGCGCTGGGGATCTCCCCGGCCGAGGCCTCGAAGCTGATCAAGGAGGTGTTCGTCCGGTCGGGACCGCACGGCGGGAAGGGCCCGGGGAAGCCGGGTGGGAAGAAGGAGCAGGGGCCTCGGATCGGTCCCGAGGTCGTCGCGAAGGCCCTCGCGGAGGAACTCGGCATCGCGTATGACAAGGCGGTGGCGCTGGTCGCCGACCTGGACGGGCTCAGCCGCGACCACGGGAACTCTCCCTCCGACCCGAGGTTCGCCGCGATCGCGAAGAAGCTGGGTCTCACGGCCCAGCGGCTGGAGGACGCTCTGCGGAAGGTGAAGACGAGGCTGAGCGAGTCCGAGAAGCCGGACCCGCCCAAACCCGTCTCACCCGAGCCTTACAAGAGCTAGGGCACCCTGTGGGGATGCGGGTGCTGGTGGTCGACGATGACGCGGCGGTGCGCAGTTCGCTGGCGCACGCCCTGACCCGGGACGGCTACGAGGTGTCGGTCGCGCCCGACGGCAGGACGGCTCTGGAAGAACTGGCCAGAACCCGTCAGGACGCCGTCGTGCTGGACATCCTGATGCCCGAGCCCAACGGCCTGGAGGTCTGCCGGGCCCTGCGCGGCAGCGGTGACGCCACCCCCATCCTCATGCTCACGGCCCGCGACCTGGTCTCCGACCGGGTCGCGGGCCTGGACGCGGGTGCCGACGACTACCTGGTGAAGCCGTTCGCGCTGGACGAGCTGAGGGCCAGGTTGCGCGCCCTGCTGCGACGCAGCGGCGCGGCCCGGGAGACCCTCACCTACGCCGACGTCGTCCTGGACACCGCGGCGTGCAGGGCGCGGCGCGGAGAGCGGCGACTCGAGCTGACCCGCACCGAGTACGCGCTGCTCGAGCTGTTCCTGCGCAATCCCGAGCGGGTGCTGAGCCGTACCCTGATCCTCGATTCCGTCTGGGGATACGACTTCGGGACCTCGTCCAACGCCTTGTGGGTGTACGTGAGCTATCTGCGGTCGAAGCTCGAGTCCGGCGGCGAGCCTCGGCTGGTGCAGACCGTCCGGGGACTGGGCTACGTCCTGCGGGAGGAGGGGTGAGCCTGCGCAACCGGGTGGCGCTGGCCGGCGGCGCGGTGGTGCTGGCCGCGCTCGTGCTCGCCTCCCTCGTGCTCTACCCCTCGCTGGACGCCCAACTGAGCCGGCAGCACGACGCCACCCTGGTCGCGGTCGTCGCCGACGCCGAGAACACGATCCGGCAGGTCAAGGACAAGTCCCGGGCCGTGGGAGCCACCCCGCCGCCCTTCTTCGACGGCCAGCCGCTCGACGTCGGGTCCACGAAACTGCAGTTGATCGTCCCAGAGGTGAGCGCCGGACCCAGTCCCGAGTTCATCGACATCACGGCCAAGGACGTGCAGGTCGCGACCGGTCTCCTGCCTCCGTACTTCCAGGACACCGAGTACGGCGGCGTCCGATACCGCGTCTACACGGCGCCCCTGCCCGACGGCGAGGGCGCCCTGGTCCGCGCCGCCACCCCGACGTCCGTGGTCGGTGCCCCGCTCGGCCGGCTGATGCTGCTGCTCGTGCTGATCACCCTCGGCGGGGGCCTGGCCGCCGCGCTGGTCGCCCGGCTCGCGGCAGGGCGGGTGCTGCGCCCCGTTCACCGGCTGACGGAGACGGTGGAGCACATCACCGCGACCCAGGATCTGGGCGCGAGCATCGAGGTCAGGGGCCGGGACGAGATCGGCCGCCTGGCCCGCGCCTTCGCCTCGATGACCGCGGCGCTCGACGCCTCCGTCAGCGCCCAGCGACGGCTGATCGCCGACGCCTCACACGAGCTGCGCACCCCGCTGACCAGCCTCAACACCAACCTGGAACTGCTCGACGAGGGTCTGGGAGTACGAGATCCCCAGGCACCGGCCCTGGTCACCGCCGCACGCGAGCAGACCCGGCAGCTCATGGCGCTGGTGGGCGACCTGATCGACCTGGAACGCTACGGCGACGACGACACCCACACCGAGGACATCCGGCTGGACCTCCTCGCCGAACGGGTGGCCGCCCGGGCCGCCGCCAGGACACCGCGCCTGGACATCAGCACGGATCTCGCCGAATGCCTCGTCCACGGCGATCCCGACGCGCTGGAGCGGGCGGTCGCCAATCTCGTGGACAACGCCGTGAAGTGGAGCCCTCCCGGGGGCGGCGTCACCGTGCGCGTCGACGGGCACGGAACACTCCGCGTCACCGACCAGGGCCCCGGCATCGCGGCGACCGACCTGCCCTACATCTTCGACCGGTTCTACCGCTCACCAGAGGCCCGCTCGCTCACGGGGAGCGGACTGGGCCTGGCGATCGTCCGACAGATCGCGGAAACCCACGGCGGCACCGTGACGGTCCGGACGCGAGAGGAGGGAGGCACGAGCTTCCTCCTCGCCCTGCCACCGTCGGCGCCCGGAGAGCAAGGCCTTGAACCCTAGAGAATACTCAGTATTATACCGAGTATTCTCCAGGAAGGCGGGACGTCGTGAGTGTGAGGCACGCGTTGCTGGCACTGTTGAGCGAGGGCCCCAAATACGGGCTTCAGCTGCGGCAGGAGTTCGAGGCCCGGACCGGAGAGGTGTGGCCGCTCAACGTCGGGCAGGTGTACACCACCGTGCAACGGCTGGAACGGGACGGACTGGTGGAGTCCGATGACGGCGAAGCACCCGGCCCGCAGAAGACCTACCAGATCACGGACAAGGGAAGCGCCGAGCTGACGGCGTGGCTGACGACGCCGCCCGCCGACAGCGCGCCACCCCGCGACGAGCTGCTGATCAAGGTACTGGTCGCCGTGCGCCTCCCCGGCGTCGACGTCGGATCGATCGTCCAGGCGCACCGGCGGCAGCTCATCCAGACGATGAGCGGCTACGCCCGGCTCAAGGAGAACGCGGCGGAGGACGACTTCGAGCTCCTCCTCGTCGTGGACGCGGAACTGTTCCGGCTGGAGGCGTCCGTGCGCTGGCTGGACGTCGCCGAGGCCAGGATCCGTGACCTCCCTCCCGCGACGGCCACCGCCGCCGCACCGGTGCGCAGGACGGCGAGGTCGGCCGGATGACCGCGATCCTCGAACTACGCGATGTGACCAAGGTGTACGGATCAGGGGCCTCGGAGGTCCGCGCCCTCGTCGGGCTCGATCTGATCGTGCGGGCCGGAGAGATGGTCGCCGTCATGGGCCCGAGCGGCTCGGGCAAGTCCACCCTGCTGACGATCGCCGGGAGCCTGGAGCAGCCGTCCAGCGGAGAGGTGCTCATCGAAGGGGTCTCGCTGACCGGCCTGCCCGCCGACGAGCGGGCCCGGCTGCGCCGCCGTCGCATCGGCTACGTCTTCCAGGACTACAACCTCCTGCCCGGCCTCACCGCGAGCGAGAACATCTCGCTCCCGCTGGAGCTGGACGGGATGAAGGCGCGCAAGGCCTCGGCCGTCGCCCGGCAGGTGCTGGAGGAGATGGACCTGGCCGACCGTGCGGGCAGCTTCCCGGACGAGCTGTCGGGCGGGCAGCGTCAGCGCGTCGCGATCGGACGGGCCCTCATCGGCGACCGGCGGCTGCTGCTGGCCGACGAGCCCAGCGGAGCGCTGGACACCAAGGCGGGGGAGGGGGTTCTGCGCCTGCTCCGCAAGGCGTGCAAGGGCGGTGCCGCCGCCGTGATGGCGACCCACGACGCCCAGCTCGCCGCCTGGGCCGACCGGGTGGTCTTCGTCCGTGACGGTGTCGCGGTGGACCACACCTCCCCGGCGGCCGGCCCGGAATCCCTGCTCATCGCCGATGCGGAGCCGCCGCGATGACCGCTCTTCGCACACCGCGCTCCCGCCGCGCGGACGGAGGCCTGCCCGCCCGGCGCGCCGTGGTGCGCTGGTCGTGGCGGCTTCTGCGCCGGGACTGGCGCTCGCAGATCCTGGTGACGATGCTGCTGACCACGGCCGTCACCCTCGCGGTATGCGGGGGGACGGCCCTCTACAACGCCCCGCCCCCGGGCAGCGCACATCTCGGAACGGCCGAGCACCGCGTCAAGTTCACCGTGCCCGACGCGGCGACGGCGACGGCCGCCGTCACCGCGCTGCACTCGGGGATGAAGACAGCCGACGTGATCGAGCAGGCCTTCGCCTCCGCACCCGGCTACGCCACGCCCATCGAGTACCGGGCCCAGAACCTTCGCGGCTTCCACACCGGCCCGATCCTGTCGATCCATCGGGGCCGGGCCCCGTCCGGCCCCTCCGAAGCGGCGGTCACCGACGGGACGGCCGAGCTGCTCGGCCTCCGCCTCGGCGGCACGATCGGCCTGGACGGCACGTCACGCACGATCATCGGCATCGCGGAGAACCCCGCGGATCTGGGCGACGAGTTCGTCCTGGTCCCGCCCGGGACGATCACCCCGCAGGCGGTGTCGGTGCTCTACTCGGGCGACGACGAGATCAGGCGCCTCATCCCCGCGGGGATCAGCCTCGACCGCGAGGATTTGCCGACAGGGCCGTCTGAGAAGGCCGTCGTCACGACCCTGGTCCTCGGCGCGGCCACGATCCTCCTGCTGCTGGTCTCCTTCGTGGCGGCCGCCGGGTTCGCCGTGCTCGCCCAGCGGAGGCTGGTCCAGCTCGGGATGTTCGGCGCGATCGGCGGCACCTCCCGCCAGATCAGGCTGGTGGTCTCGGCCAACGGCCTGCTCGTCGGCGGCCTCGCCGCTCTCCTCGGGACCGTGGCCGGAGTCGCGCTCTGGCTTCCGCTCGCACCGGTGATGGAACCGCGCGTCCATCATCGGATCGACCCGCTCGCGCTGCCCTGGCCGCTGATCGCCATGCTCGCCGCGCTCACGGTGTTCATGGCGGCGGTCGCCGCCTGGTGGCCCGCCCGCGCGGTCTCCCGGCTGCCCGTCGCCACCGCGCTGTCCGGACGTCCCCCCGCACCCCGCCCCGCGCACAGACCGGCGCTCCTGTCGGCAGGACTGCTGACCGCCGGAATCGGCTGCCTCGCCCTCGGCCAGAAGACCGATCCGACGCTCGTGATCACGGGCACCGTCGCGACCGCGCTGGCCATCATGTTCGCCGCTCCGCTCGCCGTCAGTGCCCTGGCGGCGGCCGGGAGGAGCACACCCATCGGGATGCGCCTGGCCCTGCGCGACCTGTCCCGGCACCGGGCCCGCTCCGCCGCCGCGGTCGCCGCGATCAGCCTCGCCCTGGGCATCCCCGTCGCCACCGTCATCATCGCGACGGGCGCCCAGACCACCCCGGCCACCGGCAACCTCGACGCCCGGCAGCTCCTCGTCAGATTCACCGAGCCCGATGGCCCCCACCCCCAGGACATCCCCCGGCACACCTCCCAGGAGCTCACGGCCCTGACGGACCGGGTGAACCTGATGGCCGGCGACCTGCCGGAAGCGACACTGATCCCGCTGACGATGGCCTACGATCCCGCCGCGGAACGCCTGGGCCGTGAGGCACCGGCGGCGGGAACCCAGAGGGCCATCACCCTCGGCGTTCCCCAGGGGAGCGACCAGACGCGCGACGTCCCCACCTACGTCGTGAGCCCCGGACTCCTGGCGGCACTGGGCGTCCGGACAGTCGTTCCCCCGACGGCCGATGTCATCACCGGAGGCCACGGGAAGCTGGTGCTGCCTCCCTACAGCAGGGGAAAGGATTTCGAAGAGGTCGCGACCGCCCGGGTCCCGATGCCCGCCTACACCTCCCTGCCGACGACCCTCCTCACCGCGAACACCCTCGAACGCCGTCGATGGCGGACACTCCCCGCGGGCTGGCTGATCTCGGCGAAAAAGCCGCTCACCGGACCGCAGATCGCCGAGGCCCGCAAGATCGCCGCCGACACCGGACTGAACATCGAAGTCCGCGACTCCCAGCAGAGCCTCGGCTCCGTCCGCGCCGGCGCGACCGCCATCGGCTGCCTGCTGGCCCTCGGCATCCTCGCCATGACGGTCGGCCTCATCCGCAGCGAGGCCGAGGCCGATCTCAGCACCCTGGCCGCGACCGGTGCGAACTCCAGAATCAGGCGCACCCTCACCGCGACGACCGCCGCCGCCCTCGCCCTCCTCGGCGCCACGCTCGGCACCCTGGGCGCGACCCTCGCCCTCGGCGCGGTCTACCGCCAAGACCTGGGCGTCTTCACCCGCATCTCTCCCGCCTACCCGATGACCCTCCTGACCCTTCCCCTCCTCGCCTACACCACCGCCTGGCTCCTGGCCGGCCGCGAACCCCCGACTCTCACCCGCCGCCTCTCCGACTAGGACCGACTCCACACGACCGCGTCGGCCGCCGCACCCGGTTTCACCGCCGAAGGGGACTCACGGCGTCGAGCAGGTCTTCGTGGGTGACGGTCTCGATGGTCCAGCCGTGCGCCATCACCATGATCCGGTCGCGGGTCGCCGTCTGGGAGAGGCGGTGCGCGACGACGACCGCGGTGCGCCCGGTGAGGAGGGAGTGGTAGACGCGGGTGGCGAGAACGATCGTCAGCGCGGTGCCCGAGGACCGCCGAGTGCGCCGTGACGACCGTGACCGTCAGGACCGTGGCGAGGTCCGCGATACCGGCCTTCACGCGGTCGACGAGGAATCCGATCGCCCCGGGAATGATCAGGTCGTTGCCGGTGCTGATGATCCCCAGCGCCCCGGTCGCGACGAGAACCCAGCCAGACCCTCGGCGGCCCCGGGCAGAACCTGACTTTGTAAAGGCATCGGGTCGTGCCTGCGATTCCCTCGGCTCCCGGAACCAGTGATCTTGGCAACAACTTCTTGCGCGTGGGCGCAAGCGGGCCGAACCGGCCGGATCTACCGTTCTCCCCGGAGGCGTCGTTCATGGCGTCTCCGGTTTGGCCTGTCCGGCTGGACGGCGTGGCCATTGATCGAAGGTCGCGGCGGCGACCGGCCGGCACGGCGTTGCGGTCTGAGCCTCAGGGAGGTAGAGAAGTGGCCCACGAGCTTGAAGAGGAAGCCGCGAAACTGTACGGCGCCGGATTCACGGCGGACCCGCGAGGCGTCTACGCGACGCTCCGGGAGCGTTTCGGCAGCTTCGCTCCGGTCGAACTCGCGCCGGGGGTGCGCGCCACCATCGTCCTCGGCTACGACGCGGCTCTGGACATCCTGCGAGAACCCGAGACCTTCCGCAGGGACCCGCGCACCTGGCAGAAGACCGTCCCCGCCGACCACCCCCTACTGTCGATCATGGGATACCGGGCCAGCGCGTACTACAGCGACGGCGCCACCCATGCCCGGTTCCGCAAGACCATCACCGACAGCTTCGATCGAGTCGACGTCCACGCCTTGCGTCAGGTCGTGGAACTCAGCGCCGACGTCCTCATCGACCGCTTCTGCGGGCAGGGCGAGGCGGACCTGTGCGCCCAGTACGCCTCCCGGCTCCCCGTCATGGTCTTCACGCGGCTCTTCGGCTGCCCGCCCGAACTGGGTGACCGGTTCCTGCGCTCGGCGCGGATGCTCGCCGATCTCACCGAGGCCGAGCAGGGCGTCGCGATGTTCGCCCAGGCCTGCAAGGACCTGGTCGCGCTCAAACGGGCGGAGCCCGGCTCGGACGTCATGTCCTGGATGATCACCCACCCGGCCCGGCTGAGCGACGAGGAACTGGCCGAGCAGATCGGCCTGCTCATGGGGATGGGCGCCGCCACCGTCTGCAACCTCATCGGCAACACCCTGCGGCACCTGCTGTCGAACACGCGCTTCGCCGAGGGCCTGTCCACCGGCAGCCTGTCCGTCGAGGACGCCATCGACGAGGTCCTGTGGGCCGAACCGCCCGTCCCCAATCTCGCCGTCTCCTACCCCGAGCACGCCGTCGAACGTGACGGCCACACCATGCCCGCCCACCAGCCGGTCATCATCTCCTTCGCCGCCGTCAACGCCGACCCCACCAAACCGGCAGACCAGCGGGCCGGTAACCGCTCCCACCTGGCCTTCAGCGCGGGCCCGCACGGCTGCCCGGCCAAGAACCACGCGCGCGTCATGGCCTCATGCGCCATCGACAAGCTCCTCGACCGGCTCCCCGACCTCGAACCGGCCGTTCCCGAAGCGGACCTCACCTGGCACCCCGGCCCCTTCCACCGCGCTCTCACCGCCTTGCCCGTGCGCTTCAGCCCCGCTCCACCTCTGATGACGGCCCCGGCCCCCTCCGCTCCCGCATCCACCCTGCCACCGGCGCAAGACAAGGCCCCCTCCCGCCTCACCCGCTGGCTCCGGCAGGCCCGCCCCCACTCCAAGATCTGACAGAGATCGACCACCTCGTCGCCCGTTCCACCAGGATGACGACCCGGAAAGGATGTCTCGGCCCGAGGCGCGGTCACAGGTCGGGTGCCGCCCCGGTCAGGGCGGTGATGCGGGCCATCGTCGCGCGGTAGCGCGTGGCGAGGGCATGGTGCGGGCCGGAGGCGAGGCGGTCGAGCCGGGCATCGCGGGCCTTCAGGGCCTCCGAGAGCATCAGGGCCCGGCCGCGTTCCAGAGCCACGGTCGCCCCGGCCACCGGGGCGGAGAGCAGGCGAGCTGGTGCCAGGCGGCCCTGACGTGGAGGTCTCCGGCCGTGCGCAACCGGCTCTGCTGGTGTGATCTGCGGAGCTGCGCCCGAAACAGCTGGTGGGCGGCCTGAACGCCCCAGGCCAGGGCGTCGGCCGCCTCCGCGTGCGCGCTGCGATGGCCGGCCCACCGGCCCCGGAAGAGCGCTGCTTGAAGACCGGCGCCGGGATGGGACTCCGAGGCGATCCTGCAGCTCTCCCTGAGAAGGGAAGCGGCCTCCTCAGCCTGATCGGGGTCGCTGAGCCGGTTCCTCTGTCCGACGGCGGCCCGTGATTGGACAGCGATTGGCCACCATCTGACCTGGAGTGTGAGCACCTGCACGGCCGATCCTCGGTACATCGACAAGTGGAGAAGGAACATGGAACGTCTTGGCGCCGCCCGCCGCCCGCCGCCCGGCAGAAACCCTCACGCCCGTCCGGAGCTCCAGGTCGGCGTCACCAAAAGGCGGCCGGCAACGCTTCCACACGACCGATGCGCGACAGACGCACACAGGTGAGTACCGCACCGAGCACCAGGACCAACGGCATCATCCAACGACCGCCCCGCCGGCGGTCCCCATCAAGGGCAGGGAGCAGCTCGTGACGATCGATCGACGTAGCGGACGAGGGGCGGTGGTGCCGCTCATCGCGGCTCTCGCGCTGATGGCGGCCTTCTGTGCCTGGTTCGCCCCGGCAACGGTGTCGCTGGCCGACACGGCAGTGCCCATCCCGACCTTCACCCAGGTGCCCTCCCCGCCGTCGATCGCCGATCGCATCGACTCGGGTGCCTATCACACGTGCCTGGTCGACGACGACGGGGCGGTGCGTTGCTGGGGCGACAACGCTCTGGGCCAGCTCGGCCACGGCGACAACGGCACCGTCTCCAAGGACGTCATCGGCGACAATGAGACACCGGCATCGGCCGACGCCGTCTACCTCAACGGTACGGCCGCGTCGAGAGTATCGGCCGGCGCCTACCACACGTGCGTCATTCTCGTCGACGGCGAGGTCGCCTGCTGGGGTCAGAACGTCTACGGCATCCTGGGTTCCGGTGCCCAGGATGTGAACAACGCTGCGATCGGCGACTACGAGGCCCCCGCGACGACCCGGGTCTACCTCGGCGCGAACCGCACCGCCAAGGCCATCGCCGCGGGCGGCGACCACACGTGTGTCATCACCGACCGGGACAAGGTCATGTGCTGGGGCGAGAACCGCAACGGCGAACTCGGCTACGGCAACGAATTCGACATCGGCGACGACCTCGGCGAGACACCGGCCGACGCGGGCATCGTCGACCTGGGAACCGGGCGCAGCGCACGGTCGATCGCGGCCGGCCTCTCGCACACCTGCGCATTGATGGACAACGGCAACGTGTTCTGCTGGGGCGACAACTCCTACGGCCAGCTCGGCTCCCCCGACCTCACCGACGACATCGGCGACGAATCCGGCGAGACCCCGGCAGCCGTCGACCTGGGCGCGATGAAGGCGGTCAGGCTCACCGCAGGCGACAGCCACACCTGCGCCAAACTCGACAACGGCAAGCTGCGCTGCTGGGGCAGGGGCGACACGGGAGCGACCGGCAGCAACGGCGACTTCGTCCTGCCTCCTGACACCGGCCATGTGGATCTGCGCGGGATCGACGAGCCGGCCCGGGATGTCATCCAGGCCGGAGCCGGCACCGACCACACCTGCGCGGTGCTGTCCGGTGTCGTCAGCGACGTGCGGTGCTGGGGACGAGGGTCGGATGGCGCGCTCGGCCTGGTCCTGGGTTTTAACTCGAGCGACATCGTTGGAGACGACGAGTCACCGGCGAGCTTCCCGATCGTCGACCTCGACGGAGACTCCATCGTCGCCGTCACCGGCGGTCAGCAGCACACCTGCGCGGTCACCACCGCCGGCGGGGTCCGGTGCTGGGGCGACAACGACCACGGCGCCGTGGGACACGCCTCCGGCTCTCGGATCGTCGGCGACGACGAGGCCCCAGAGGCGATCGACCCCATCAACCTGGGCGCTACGATCACCTGCCAGAGAGTCCTGGGCCTGTGTACCTCGTGACAGCCTTTCACAGGCACCACGGGCTCCATACGTCACCTCATCGCCCGATCGACCGCCCCATCTCACCGGACCTGGCCGTCGAACGGGGGAAGCTCAGGTTCTCAGGCGAGGAAGACCCGCCGGTAGAGCGCCGAGAGGTGGTCGGCGAGTTGTCGGCGGGTCCATTGACGCTCGTTGAGGAGTAGGTCGATCACGTCGAAGGAGCTGAGCGCGAGGAGCATGTCCGCTCCTGTCTGGATCGTCCACTGCGGGGCCAGCCGGTTCTCGTCGGCCAGCAGTTCGATGGCTCGCCGGCAACCGTCGTAGCGGGAGGCGGTGGCCAGCTCCCAGTGCTGGGCGGCGTCCGGGTCGTGGTGGGTCGCCTGCTGGATGGCGCGGGCGGTCGGCATGATCCGTGGAAGGAAGTCGGCCGCCATCTGGGCGCGCGCGTCCAGCGCCGCGATCCCGTCCGCCGCCTCCCAAAGGGGCCGGAAGGCGGCGTCACGGTCCTCGACCTCGTTGAGGTAGTCGAACAATGCTGCCAGAAGGTCGCTGCGCGAGGAGAAATGCAGGTAGACGGCCCGCCGGGAGACTCCGGCGCGTTCGGCCACCGCCGCCATCGTGGCCGCCGCCGGGCCCTGCTGCTCGATCAGCTCCCGGGCGGCCTTGAGCAGTGCTTGGGAGGTGTGGCGGCTGCGTGCGTTCTGCGGAGTCTCGATGGCGGCCATGCCGACAGCCTAGCCAAAACTTCACATGGTGTGTACTTTATGAAGTTCACACCATGTGAAGTTGGGAGGCTTTCATGCCCATCGGCTATCTCATCCCTGTGGCGCTCGTCGCGATCGGCACGCTGTTCGCGTTGCGGCCGGTGCCGTTCGAGCGGCCGCTCGGCCGTCCGAGCTACTACTTCGGTCTGGCCGTCAACGAACTGCCTTGCGCGGCCTTCTTCTGGCTGCTGCTGCTCCCGACGGCGCTGGCATTCGCCCAAGGCGATATCGACTCGGCGGGCGGCTGGGCGATCGTCGTTCTGGCCGCAGTGACCGTTCCCGGGCTCGCCGTCATCGCCCGCCGGGCCGTCAAGGACCGGGCCCGGATCATCCGGGCCCTGGACGACGGGCTGGGTGCCGGATGGCGGTCCGCCCTCGATGCCGACCTCGCCGCGGGGCTGCGGCGCCGGCCCCCGCTGGCCCGCATCCTGTTCCTGCCCATCCTCAAGCGCCGCCCGGACGTCCGGCGGGTGGCCGACCTGTCCTACGGCAACGCGGGCCGCCGCAACCTGCTCGACCTCTACCACCACCGCTCACGCCCGCAAGGCGCGCCCGTCATGATCCACCTGCACGGCGGCCACTATGACGGCGGCCACAAGAACAGCCAGTCACTTCCCCTGCTCTACCACCTCGCGAGCCAGGGCTGGGTGTGCATCAGCGCCAACTACCGGCTGCGGCCCCAGGCCCAGCATCCCGACCACCTGATCGACCTCAAGAAGGTCATCGCCTGGATCCGCGAGCACGCCCACGACTACGGCGCCGACCCCTCGACACTGTTCGTCGCGGGCAGCTCAGCCGGCGGCCACATGGCGGCACTCGCCGCCCTCACCCAGAACGACCCCGCCTACCAGCCGGGCTTCGAGGGCGCCGACACCTCCGTCACCGGCGCCATCTATCTGAACGGCTGGTACGGCCCCTACTTCAGCGGCGAACCCTCGTCCTCCCCTCTCGCCCACATCACCGCGGACGCACCACCGTTCCTCATCGCCCACGGCGACCTGGACCCGCTCGTCCCCGTGAGCGACGCCCGTGATTTCGCCGATCAGCTCCGCGCGACCTCGGCCGCCCCGGTCGTCTACGCCGAACTGCGCGGCGGCAACCATGCCTTCGACCTGTACCACTCCTTCCGCTTCGAGGCGCTCATCGACGCCATCGAGGCCTTCACCATTCACGTGAGAGCACAGAACAAGACCCCCGCGCACGGGGCACAGGGAGGGACGAAGGTCCTCGGAACCGTTGACTCGCGGCCCTGACCGGGCAGGGAAGCCGGTTCGAGCCCGGGGAAATCTGGAGGGGCCGCCCTGGGTCAGGGCGGCGGCCAGGACAGGCCGGTCAACAGAGTCCAGCCGCTTACGCCCGGCATGGCGTTTGCGCCGGGCGTCGCGGCACGTCGCCGTGTTTCTCCGAGTCGTCGTGGGCTCTCAGCGGAGCAGGCCTTTGATTCCGAGGGCGTGGCGGCCGGTTTCGATCAGGGTGTTCTCGGGGGTGAGGGGGTGGAACTTGGCGGCGCGGATGTCGCGGTAGCAGCGTTCGATCACGGAGCCCTTGAAGAAGGACGCGCCGCCGGCGAGGTCCATGGCCAGGTCGCAGACTTCGGTGCCCGCCTCGGCGATCTCGGCTTTCGCCGACATGACCGCGAGGTAGGTCTCGGGGGAGGGGGTGGGGTCGTCGCCGACGGTGGACAGGGCGCCGTCGAGCGCCCATGAGGCGATGCGTAGTTTGTGGCGCATGAGGCCGAGGTTGCGTTGCACGAGCACGTTGTCGGCCTTGGACGCGGCGGCGGCGAGTGCGGCTTGGTAGGCCGCTTCGGCGACGCCGAGGTAGACGCCCGAGATGATCGGGAACGCGATCTCCGAGATGACCTGCAGCGGGGGGTCGACGACTCCGTAGGGGCGGTTGGCGAGCACCCGCTCGTCGGGGACGAACACGTCCTCGATCAGGATGTCGTTGCTGGCGGTGCCGCGCATTCCGAGGGTGTCCCAGTTGTCGGCCACGGTGACGCCCGGCGAGGAGATCGGGACCGCGACGTTGAGCACGCGCCTTCCCTGCTCGGGGTCGTCGTAGGTGAACATGGTCGCGATCACGGTGCCGTGGCCGGACTGGCTGGCGAACCGCTTGCGGCCGGTGACGCGGTAGCCCCCCTCGACCTTGTCCGCTTTGCCGCGTGGGTGGGTGTAGTCGCCGCCGCCGGTCGAGACGAGCAGGATGCCCTCCTCCGCGACGCGGCGCAGCGTGGCTTCGGCGCCGGGCAGGCCGCGACGGTACCGCCATGCGGTGAACGCGACGACGTGCTGATGCATGGAGCTGGCGAGCGCGGCCGAACCGCAGTGGTGGGCGAGTCGGCGTTGCAGAGCGGTCAGTTCGGTGATGGTGGCTCCGTCGCCGCCGAGTTCGACGGGCACGCCCGCCTTGAGCAGACCGGCGTCGCGGAGGGCGTCGTAGGCCTCGGTCGGGAAGCTGCCTTCTGCGTCGTGCCGGGCGGCGTGTCCGGCGAGCGTGGGGCCGACATCAGCGGCCCGCTGTTCGAGGTCGGCGGTCTTCCGGGAATCTGTCGTCGTCGTCATGTGATCAGCGTCCGACGAGCGCGCATGCCCTAGCTAGTCCACGATCGGGACCTGGCCGGTCCAGATTCAGAACTACCGACCTTGTCGGGCTCCTGTCACGATGGTGTCTGTGCCCGACTATGGTGATTACTGCCCCGTCCAGTTGGCTGCCGAGGTCGTCGCGGACCGATGGACGCCGTTGATCATCCGGGAGATGGTGCTCGGCAACACCCGGTTCAACGACATCGCGAGGGCCATGCCCGGCATCTCCCGCTCGCTTCTCGTCCAGCGCCTTCGCCACCTCGAGAAGCACGGGGTGGTCGAGACCTGGCCTTCACCGGCCGGGCGCGGCAACCAGTACCACCTCACCGCTGCGGGGAAGGACCTGGAGCGGGTCATCGACGCGATGTCGCGGTGGGCGATCGAGTATCTCTTCGAGGAACTACGCCCCCACGACGTGCCGCCCACCACTCTCATGTGGTGGATGCACCGCCGGGTCAGGCCCGAGGCGCTGCCGGCCGCCCGCACGGTGCTGGAGTTCCGGCACACCGCGCCGATGCCGCAGACGATCTGGCTGGTGCTGGACCGGGGCGAGGTGTCGGTGTGCCACCAGCACCCCGGCTTCGACAGCGACGCCATCGTCACCTCGACCACCGCCGATCTCGCCGATGTCTTCCAGGGCTACCGCACCTGGGCCGAGGCCACCGAGGAGGGCCGGATCGATGTCACCGGCCCACCCCGCCTCACCACGGCCATCCCCCGCTGGTTCGCCTGGAGCCCCTGGAACGAGGTCACCCGAGAACGGGCCCACCGCACGGCGACCAGGAACTGACCACCCGCACACGCCGGGCAGACCGTGGCAGGCGGCTCCCCGGAAGGGCGACGGACATCCAGCGGCTTGGCAGCAGCACGACCCCTCGACCGGATCGCCGGTCTGCCGGGGGATCGCCTAGGCGGGTCCCTGCCTGGACGCAGAATCGGCCGCTCCTGCCCCGTCATGACACGGGTGAGCGGTGCGCGGCAGTGGACGGCACCGCAGGGCTTCTTCGGCCCCTCGCGATGATCGCGCTCACTGACAACGAGCACCGCCAGCGCGAAGGCGCGTCGCGGGGCGGTGGCCACGGTCCTGTCGGTGTGAGGAAGAGCGAAGCCCCTGGCCTCCTGGCACGGCAGGCCGCTGACGGCGGAGGATGACCTCGCCGCGCCGCCGATCAACGACCCGATCGGCCGTGACGACTGCGGCATCCCCGTCGACGGAGTCACGGCCTTCGTCCGCACGACGGCTGAGCGGGTCGGAGATCTCCCGCATCGACCGGTGTACGTCTCTGGTGACGCCTTCGGGCGGCCGCCTGCCGCAGCACCGGCCGCCGGACGACGTCATGGGGGCACTGGGCTTCTGTCCTGTGGGTGAAGCGCATCGGTTGGTGCAGGACGGCCGCATCGACGGTGACCGTCCCGGCGGACCGCCCGTGCCCTCCGGCGGGGAAGCCCTCGGGAACGGGTGGATGCACGGCGTCCCCCAGATGCTGGAGTGCCACTTCGGTCTGGCCTGCCGCTCCTCGCCGCACTACGGTGGCGCCGTCGTCTGCAAGAAGATCGCCGACTTTTCGTTCTCGGAGACGGGAGTACGTATGCCGCACGCACGTCCGCAGGATCTGCCGCCTGGTGGAGGAGGTCGCTGGCCGGCCGCCGGTGAGGGTTTCCGTTCCGTCCAGTGGGGTGACATGGAAGTCGGCTTCACCACGGTGGACGGACCACGCGACTGCACGGAGCTGTACAAGATCGGCGGAATGCCCGGCGGGCTGTGCATGTGCCCGCACTACGGTTACATCTTCACCGGCACCATCCGGGCGACCTACCCGGGAACCGGACTCCCCGACGACGTCGCGACCGCGGGAGAGGCCTATTTCTTCCCCGCCGGGCACATCCTCATCTACGAGGAGGCCACCCAGGCCCTCGAGATCAACCCCGCCTTCGCCCTCCAGCAGTGCATGGACGCGATGGAACGGACAGCGCAGAGGTTCGGCGCCGCCCAGACCGCTGAGGGGACATGAGCCGTCCTGCCGACCTCGAAGGTCATCTGGGCGGCGAAGGTCTGCACCGCGACGACGTCCGGCGGCTGCTGGGCGGTGAGGGGCACCGCCGCATCATCATCGCCACTGTGACGCCCGCAGGCTCTGCCGGGTCGAGGGGAAGACCCGGACGATAGGTTGGCCGGGTGGATCGAGAGGTGTTCGCCGAGCGGTTCGCCGCGTCCTCGCGGGCAGCGTGGGAGTTCGCCCGGACGCTGGTCTCGGAGGATCTGCCGGAGCCGTTGCTGTTCCGTGTCCGGCTGAACCAGTCGTATGACGGGCATGCGCCGAGGCCCGGTGAGGTGAGGTTTCCGCAGGACGGTTCCCGGCGCAGGGCCATGGGCCTGAGCAGGTGCGACGCGGAGACCGTCCTGGCGGAGTTGTGGCGTGACCACCACGTTCCCGAATGGGTGAATCTCGCGGTGGTCGGTGAGACGGGCACGGCCACGGTCGTCGAGGTCGTGTGCTGTGGGCGCTTCACGAGGGACGACTCTCGGCTGTACCACTCAGAGGAGGGGGCGCCGCCCTTTCATGTTCTGGGGCCCGCGTTGCCGCCCGGGCATGAGGGCGGCAGGTACAGCGTTCACGTGCGTTCCGAATGCTGGGGCCGCTCCGACCTCGACCATGGGGCGACCGTCTCCGATCGGGTGTGGTCGTTCACTCTGATGACCGACGAGTTCGACGCTGACCTGCTGGCGGCGGTGCCGGACATGCCGAACGTCGAGGTCTTCGAACATCGGAGGTGCGCTCTCGGTTCCGAAGCCTTGTCGGCGTTCGTGCGATTCCCGCGACTGCGGAACCTGCGGCTGTACCTCGACGAGCCGGGCAACTTCCATGCCGGTGCCGCGGGTGGACGGCTCGGCGCCCTCACCGGGTTGACGGTCACATGCCTTCCGCCGCGTCCATGGGCCCTGGGAACGCTGAGCGACATCGCTCCCCGGCTGAATCGCATCGATCTCAGCAGCGGGGGAGGGGACCTGTGGCTCGATGGAGCCTTTCCTACGTCCCTGTCCGAGGTGAGTCTCAGCGCTGCCGGACTCGCGGGCTCGCCGAGACTGCCGGCGAGGCTCGATCGTCTGACCGTCCGTCTCACGTCCGCCGCCGACGACGATCTGGCTGAACTCCTTGAGGGCGTCACCCACATCGGCTCACTGACCCTGAGCGGTACACCGGTCGGTGACACGGTCGTCCCATTGCTGGAACGCTACGACCTCGATGCCCTCAATCTGGTCGACACCGAGGTGACGCCCACGGCACTGGCCCGATTCCACGCCGCTCAGCCGAGGACGAGACTCCTGCCCCGTCCTCCTGCATGACCGCGCGACCGACCCAAGATCCTCATCCTGGCGGCTCTCCCTCCCAGGGACCCGCCCTGCACCAGGGGACCGGCGCCCACTGCTCCGTCGCGGACGGCCGTCTCGGACCGTGAGCCAGGTGCGCCGTGTGCAGGCCACGCGAGGATCCGCCGGGCCGCGTGGCAATCGGCGCGGTTCCACGTCTCCGCCTGCGCGGCCTCGTCCACCTAGCCGGGGAGCGCGTGGGCGATGGTCGAGGTGACGAACCTTTCGATGGCCTCAGGAGCGGGGGTGCCGGGGTCGCGGTCGGCGAACAGCAGGTGGCCGCCGCCGACCAGGGAGAGCGTCAGTGCCTCAAGGTCGACGTCGGCCGCCAGGCGGCCGAGGGCTCGTTCGTCGGAAAGGTACGCAGCGACGGCCTTCGTCGCCTCGGCCAGGATCGTGATCCCGCCTCCCGGCCTGGCCTCGCGCAGGCGGGCGCGCAGCTCGTCGCGGAAGGTGATGAGGGGGATGATCGCCACCGGGACCGGGCCGAACAAGGCGGTCAGGGCTCCGGTGAGGTTCCCGGCGACCGTGCCGGTGCCGGCGGCGCGGCGCAGGGCGTCGGCCTGTGTCTCGAGGTGGGCGGCCCGCTCGAGGACGAGGTCGACCAGGAAGGCGTCGAAGTCGGTGAAGTGCCGGTGCAGGACGCCCTTGGCGCAGCCCGCTTCGTCGGTGACGGCCCGGCTGGTCAGCGCGTTCGGCCCGTCCCGCAGAAGGACGCGTTCGGCGGCGTCGAACAGCCGCCTCCGCGCGTCGCGAAGGTGTACTCCCGTCGGCACCCCCCGATCCTCTCATGCGCGTTGTCGAGTGGGCGCCTGCCCATTAAAGTGGGCACATGCCCATTCACCCCTCGGAGCAGCCTCATCAGGCCAGGCGGATGGCCGAATCGTTCGGCGCGGACGCCCAGAGCTACGACCGGGCGCGTCCCGGCTACCCCGAAGCCCTGATCGCCAGGCTCGCCGGCGGCCCCGACGTGCTGGACGTCGGATGCGGCACGGGCATCGCCGCCCGCCAGCTCGAGTCCGCCGGCCGCTCCGTGCTCGGCGTCGAGCCCGACACCCGGATGGCCGACTTCGCCCGCGCCCGAGGCCTGCGGGTCGAGACCGCGACCTTCGAAGCCTGGCAGCCGAACGGCCGGACGTTCGACACGGTCATCGCCGCCCAGTCCTGGCACTGGGTCGATCCAGCAGTCGGCGCGGCGAAGGCGGCGGACGTCCTGCGCCCCGGCGGACGGCTGGCGATCTTCGGCCATGTGTACGAGCCGCCCACCGAGGTGGCCGAGCCCTTCGCCGCCGCCTACCGCCGAGCGGTGCCCGACTCTCCCTTCAGCGCCCAGCCCGCCCGCCGCCCCGTCGGCCTCCACCAGGGCCTCTACGAGAAGTTCGCCGACCAGATCCGCGAGACGGCACGCTACGAGGCCCCCGAGCAGTGGCGGTTCGACTGGGAACGGGGCTACACCCGCGACCAGTGGCTGGCGTTCCTGCCCACCACCGGCGGCCTCACGCGGCTCGCCCCCGACCGGCTGGCCGAGATCCTGCGGCCCGTCGGCGACGCCATCGACGCCCTGGGCGGCAGCTTCACCATGCCCTTCACGACCCTGGCCGTCTCGGCCGTCCGCCTATGAGCGGCGGCGGAGGATCCCCGCAGCGCTGTGAACGAAGGCCCCGACGGGCTCGGAAACGCCCTTTAGCCATCGGGTTTTGCTGCCCGAAGGGAACGCGACCGTAGGTTCGCTCGACCGATAACCTTCCGCGCTTCGGTCAGGCGCTGCGGATGAGCCCGGTCTAACCTGCGGGAAGAGGAGCGGAGGGGGACTTCGATGGGGCTGCCGTTCGGAGATCCGGTCGGCGGATGGCTGGTGGGCGTGCTCGGAGACGGATTGCTGGGCTTGATCCGCGGATCGGAGGAAGAACGGCTGCTGGGCACGGCGTGCTCGGCCGCCGTGGCTGTGGTCTTGGAGCAGGTGGCACCAGATGATCGGCCGCGCCTCAGGGACGGCCTGGAGCTGTGCTTCCGAGGCGGTCCCGTGGCGGAGGCCGAGGTCGGTTCCGGCGTCGGGGACGGGTTGCGGGCGGCGGTGTCGGCGCAGGTGGCGTGGCTGGCGGCAACGGTCGCGAATGACCGTGCGGGAAGACCGTTCTTCGACACCGTCGGGATCGAACAGGAGTGGCTGGCCGAGGAACTGTACTCGGCGTTCACCGAGGCGTTGCGGCACGTGGCTGCCCGAACCGGCCTGGCAGAGCTCGCGCGGTCCCTCGCCGCCGAGCGGCTCCAGGACGGCGTCGACGAGCTGCTGCGGCGGGTGGCTCCCACCCCGGCGCGTTCTGTGGTCGGATCGATTCCCCAGGCGGCGGACTGTTTCCAGGAGCGTGCCGGGATCGGTGGGCTGGACGCGGTCGCCCCTGGTGGAGGCGGGAGGTGCCAGGTCCTCACGGGAATGGGCGGAGTGGGCAAGACACAGCTCGCGGCGGCTCACGCCCGGAGGCTGTGGCAGGCGGAGCTGGTCGATGTGCTCGTCTGGGTCGCCGCCACCTCTCGTCCGCGGATCGTCGCGGCGTACGCGCAGGCCGCGGCGGCGGTCGGGCTGGCCTCCGATCCGGGCGATCCCGAGACGTCCGCGCGGTCGTTCATGGGCTGGGCAGAGCGGACGGGAAGGTGGTTGGTCGTCCTCGACGACCTCCAGGACCCCGCCGACATGCGAGGGCTGTGGCCGTCCGCCAGGGGCGAAGTGGTCGTGACGACCCGTCGGCGCGATGCAGCGCTGCTGACCCGGGGACGGCACCAGGTCGACGTGACCTTGTTCGCTCCCGCCGAGGCCCGTACCTACCTGCGAGCCAAACTCGGCCCGGACGATCCGCCGGAACAGCTCGATGCCCTGGCCGCCGAGCTCGGCATGCTGCCCCTGGCGTTGGCCCAGGCGGCCGCCTATCTGATCGACGCGGGCCTGGACTGCGCCGCCTACCGGGAGCGCCTCACCGATCGCAGACGGACCCTGGCCGATGTCCTCCCCGAAGACGACGTCTTGCCCGACGATCACCATCACCTCCTCGCGGCGACGTGGGCGCTGTCCATCGAGCGCGCCGACCGGGCACGCCCCGCCGGACTGGCGCGGCCGCTGCTGGACCTGGTGAGCGTCCTTGATCCGCATGGCATCCCCGAGATGGTCCTCTGCTCGGCCGCCGCCCGTAGATTTCTGGCCGCACGCCGCGACGCCCACCACCGCCAGCCGGTCACCGACGATGAGGCCAGGGACGCGCTGAGGGTCCTGCATCGCTTCGGCCTGATCAGCCACGAGCCGGGTGACTCCGGCCGGGAGGTGCGAGTGCACCGCCTGATCCAGCGCGCCACCCGCGAGTCACAGACCTCCCTGACGTCCACGGCGCACGCCGCTGCCGACGCGCTCACGGAGGAATGGCTGGAGTTCGGCCCCGACGGCCTCGGCCCCGTCCTGCGCCCCAACGCCGCGGCACTTCACCGGACCACCGGCACCGCCCTGTGGACCTGGAACGGGCAAGCGCACCCGGTCCTGTTCCACGCCGCCGCCAGCCTCGGCAGCACCGGCCAGGTCGACGCCGCCATCCAGGCACTCAACCGGCTCCACACCATGAGCCGCAGACTCCTCGGACCGGCCCATCCCGACACACTCGCCCTCCGGCACAACCTGGCATCCTGGCGCGGCGCCGGAGGCGACGCCGAGGGCGCGGCCGAGCAGCTCACCGGAATCCTCGCCGACGTCACCCTCGTGATGGGCCCCGACCATCCCCACACTCTGATCGCCCGTGCTGACCTGGCCACATGGCGCGGAGCATCCGGCGACGCATCCGGGGCTGCGCGGACGTTCGCCGACCTGCTTCCGGACACGGTCCGCGTCATGGGCCCCCACCATCGCCACACCCTGGCCACCCGCGGAGACCTGGCGACCTGGCGAGGGCTCGCGGGATCTCCCGAGCCCGCGGCGCGAGACTTCGAGGCCCTCCTCGCCGATGCTGAGGCGATCCTGGGCCCGGACCACTTCTACACCTTGGCCACCCGGCACAACTTCCTACGCTGGCGCGGTGAGACCGGCGACCGTGCGGGCGTTGCAGCAGGGCTGAACGCGCTCCTCGCCGATCAGCTGCGCCTCCTCGGCCCCGATCACCCGGCCACGCTGGCCCTCCGCATGGAACTGGTGTGGTCCCAGGGATCCACCGGAGATCCGCAGGGCGCGGCCACCTCGACCGAGGCCCTTCTGGCCGACCTGCTCCGGCTCCTGGGCCCTCACCACCCGGACACCCAGATCGCCCACCGCAACCTCGCCTACTGGCGCCATCGCGCCGACACCCACGACTGACCACCGACTTCCGCTCTGCGCGCCGTTCCGTCCCGGCTCAGAGCCCGAACGCTCGTGTCACCCGGCTGGCCAGTTCGTCTTCGCCGGTGGTTGTGTCGATCTTGATGGCGCTCAGTTCGAGGCGTTCGGTCTCCTCGAAAATTCGACGATCAGGGCGAAGCCTTCGCCGTGGAACCAGTGGAAGGTCTCGAACATCGTCTCCGGAGTTCGGTTCACCCAATCGGTCGAGTACACGTGCAGGCCGTGCTCGGCAGCGAGGCGGCGGGCGATGGTCGACTTGCCCGCGCCGCTACCGCCTCCGATCCAAGAGACATGCTTCAGCCGCGCCTGCACCATCGCAGCGTCGGAGGTCTCTTCGCGCTCGTCGGGTCGCATTCCTCCAGCATGCAGGTGGCCGCGGAGCGTGGTCGATCAGGCACGACGCCACCGAGTGTCCGCTCCTGTGGCCCGAGTGACGCACCAGGTCGCGTCGGGTCCTGCCGCGGTGGCGGGCGTTCAGATGAAGAGGGGAAGGGCCAGGAGGTAGATGCCGGTCAGGGCGGTCGCTTCGGGGCGGGTGAGGCGGTGGCCGCGGGTGAGGAGCGCCCAGGCCAGGGCGCTGACTCCGATCATCACGGTGGCGACCGGGACGGCCGTCGGGGTGGGGACGGAGGGGGAGGCGAAGGCGACGATGGCTCCGCCGGCGAGGCTGTTGATCAGGTTGCTGCCGAGCAGGTTGCCGACCAGGAGGTCGGCTTCTCCGCGCCGCTGTGCCTGCAGGCTGGTGACCAGTTCGGGGAGCGAGGTCCCGAACGCGACCAGGGTGAATCCGATGAACTGCTGTGACAACCCGAACCGGGTGGCGAGATCCACACCGCCCTCGACGAGGAGCTGAGCACCGGCCAGCGTTCCGACCAGGCCCAGCGCCGCCCGGATGATCTCGATGTGCGTCCGGTGGCCGGAGGAGGCGTCCAGGAACTCCTCCGTCTCTGCGGCCAGGACGTCGACCGGCTGGGAATGGGCGGTGCGCAGCATCCAGAAGAGCGAGGCCGCCAGGAGCACGGTGAGGATCAGGCCCGCGACGACGCCGAGCCCGGTCAGGAGCAGGATCCCGAACACCGCGACCGCGCCGACCGACAGGGGCGCCTCGCGTCGGAGCACCGAGGAGCGCACCAGGACCGGGGCGAGGATTCCGGACAGGCCGAGGATCAGCGTCAGGTTGACGACGTTGGATCCCACCAGGTTCGCCACGGCCAAGGCGCTCTGTCCGCCGGCGGCGGCCGAGCCCGACACGAGGAGTTCGGGGGCGCTCGTGCCGAGCCCGATCACCAGGATTCCGACGGTGACGGCGGAGACGCCCGTCTTCCTGGCGGTACGGGCGGAGCCGAGAACGAGCTGGTCGGCGGCGTAGGTGAGCAGCGGCAGCCCGAGCAGTACGAGAAGAATCGCGATGGCCATGGGAGGCCTTCCGGGTCGGGGACAAGACCGCCGACCAGACTTCCCGGCACACCTGACTTCGAAGGTAGCCCCATTCGGCTCGCAGGAAAAGAGATTTTCAAGTGGTGCGGCGAGCCCGATGGTCAACGCTGTCCGTAGGAATCGCCTGTCTGTGGGACGGGGCGTCCGACCGAGAGCGCCGCTCTCCGTCCCGTCCGCTCCGCCGCGCCCTGGGCCGCAAGCCAACAGGACCGTCGGGCCGCGACATTCGCGTGGTCAGGTCGCCGGGTGCCAGACGCTGAGCCCGCCGAAGGAGATCGACCGGTTGCCGGGGGAGTCGACTGCGACGGCCAGTCCGATGCCGCCCACGGTGAGTTCGCTGTCGAGGATCGAGACGACCTGCACACCGTTCACGAGCAGCCGTAGCGAGTCCGCGGACATGACCGCGGTCCTGTCACAGCGGAAACGGCGCCCAGTACCGCTTCCTGGACCTCGAGACGGCCCGGCTCGAGGCCACCCGATCCCGCGTGACGCGGTCGGGACGAGTGCCGACAAACGGCGCGTCCGAGTCCTTAACGCGGTCCTCGAGTGTGAGGTCGCCCCAAGGTGCGCACCACCGCCGGCACTCCCGGCTGGGCAGCACCTCACCGAGAGAACGCAGGGAGCACGACCGCTGCCGCTCTGGAACCTGAGTCCACTATCAGGAGGAACGCTCACCCTTGGTGACGGGACACATCGAAGGGCGTGCGATCCAAACCTGCGCATGGCGGGGCTGTCCTGGGAAGAACTGCACGAGGTGGCTTCTCACGCCCGATGAGCCAAAACGTAGCGGTGCCGCTACTTTTCGTCACGATGTGTGGTTCTCATACTGAGGCGCATGGCGTACCCGCTCAGGGGCGTCGAGAGCAATGTCTGGTTCGCCCGCAGCAGTGCATCGAGATGAGGAGAGACCATATGAGACGTCTCGCGAACATCGTCATCGCCCTGTCCGTCGCGGCCGCTGCGGGCGTCGTGGCCTTCGCGACTCCGGCCGCTGCCACCACCACCGTGAACTGCTTGCTGGGCTTCCATGTGCAGACCACCCTCACCGCCGTCCGATGCAGAGATACCGGAGGCTCGAACGCGCCCTACAGGGTGATCGCCGGCCCCGTCCTCGCCGTCTACTTCTGCCAGAGCCGCCTGCTCGACCAGGGCGAGGACGGAGAGCTCCTCGACATCTACAGAAGCTGCACCAGATCGCCGATCGGCAGCCCGGAGGAGTAGAGCAATGAAGCGCCCCGCGTTCGCTAGAGACTTCCGTTCCCTGCCAAGTACATCTGCCTCCATGCTGGTCGTTGTGGCGCGTGATGACCACTGCTCAGGAGCTCATCGACTCGTTCGACCCTGAGGAGGCTTTCTCCTGGCCGACAACTTCGCCGAGGCCTCGTCGGGATGGTCGAATGCCGGTGGGCCGGAAATCACCATCGAGTAGTGGCTCTTCCCTCACAAGTTCATCTGTTCATGCTCTGGCCGCGTCTTGTCGGCGGCGGTGCGACAGAACGTCCGATCCCTAGCGAGCTCCACCGGGGGCGCGCCCATGAGCATCGAGAACCCCGAGACGGCAACGATTCAGGCAATCCACACGCTGTTGGCCGAGGCCGGCGATGGGGAGGCTCACCGGTGCGTACGTCGGCGCAGGGACGCCTGCTTTCGCGACGGTCCACCCGCAGCCCGAGATCAGGTTGTTGGACCGGTAACCGCTGGCAGGCGCAGATGGGCAGTCCGTGGTGGAGGCCGCCCATCTGCGTGTTAGGCCTGCTGACCGCCGAGGACCGGCTTCGGGCCTGGGGCTCGTGGATCAGGTGCGGGGCGCGTCCATGATGACAAGGACGCCGATCAGGCAGATGACGGCTCCGGTGACGTCCCATCGGTCGAGCTTGAACCCGTCCATGACCATGCCCCAAGCGAGGGATCCGGCGACCCTCATGATCGGTAACCTATCGGCCCCTCGCCGCTGGTCAGACTGGGGTGGTGGCGCATCCGCAGCCGCTCTGCCCGCCGCAGCCGCCTCCGGTCTCGGTGGTCTTCGCGCAGCTTGTCCGGTGCGAGCGTCTCCAGGCCGCGAACGCGAACACTCCTGCCGCCGCAGCGGCCAGGACGCCCGCGATCAAGGGCATCTTGTCGGCCAGGAGCACTGCGCCTCCGCCGGACAGGATCCCGGCGGTGACGAGGATCGGCAGAGCGCAGCAGGCCACGCACGCCACGGCGGCCATCAGGCCCAGGCCTGTGCCGGTTTTCGAGGACGTCATGATCCCTCCGCGGTGGTCCGGTCGGGGTGGGCGAGCTCGACGAACGGCAGTGGGCAGCACTGCGCCTGCGCGCATTCCATGAGGTCCGAGCAGCCCGCCTCGACGGTCTGCTGCAACGCCGTTTTGATCACGGTGAGGTCGTTGATGCGTTCCTCGACCTCGATCAGTTTCAGCTTCGCCCGCTCGGCGAGTGCCGTGTCGGTCTGGCCGTGCTGGTGAGTGGCGGTCTCCAGCAGGTCGGCGACCTCGTCCAGGGTGAACCCGAGTCGCTGCGCGGCCTTGATCACCCGCAGGACCGTGACGGCCTCGGCGGGGTACAGGCGGTGGCCGCCCAGCGTCCGGCCGGGTTCGGCGAGCAGGCCGCGGCGTTCGTAGTAGCGCAGCGTCTGGAGGTTGACGCCGGCGGCGTCGGCGAGCTGGCTGCTCCGGAGCCCGTCGTATCCGCTCATCCGGTCCAGCCGTCCGCGACGACCGCAGGCGGGGTGTTGCGCTCAGCGAGCGTCTGGAATCCGTCCAGCGTCGGCGCTGCCTCCTCCGGCGCCGCGATCGACACCACCAGGCCGTCCCCTGTGCGGTCGTAGGTGAAGGTGAGGAACGCGCAGCACTGCTGCTCGGCCGCGAACAGCTCCCGCACCTTCTCCTCCTGGCTATCGTCGACGGCGAACGTCAGCCGCAGCAGCAGAGGCTCCCGCTCCAGGATGGTCAGGTGCTCGGCGAACAGGGCCTCGAAGTCCATCAGCCGGTCGACCATCTTGTTCGGCGTCAGCGTGCACATGATCGGCAGATCAGAACCAGGCATGACCAGCTCCTCCTCGGCCGCCCCGGTGGCGGCCACACATCACGGTAAGCCTGTACCCAGGTACCGGATGCAAGGCTTGTTCTCATGGCCGCGTCGTGTTCTTTGACGATTTCAGCGTCACGAGTTGTCTGAGCTCGCGGAGCGGTGTTCTGGTGGGCAATGGTCTTCTTGAGCTTGGCGACGGTGTCGCGCAGCTGCGGCGATACCGGCCGGCTTGAAGCCTGTGTATCCGCAGCTCTTCATCGAAGTGAAGGACCGGTACTTCAGGAACTGCATGAGATGACCGAGCTGCCCTACGAGTCCGAAGAGGAATTCCAGAAGACGCTCGCGTTCCGCCCTCGGCTCCTGGATTTCGGGACGTTGAGAGACGGTTCGGCGCGACGGCTGGTGCTGGTGGGAAGGGAGATCGGCATTCCGGCGAGCGAGCTGAGCGGTGCCGCCTTCAGCCTGGACCACCTGTTCGTCGACGCTGATGCGGTGCCCACCCTGGTGGAGGTGAAGAGGGCCGCCGACACTCGGTCCCGGCGCGAGGTCGTGGCGCAGATGCTCGACTACGCCGCCAACGGATCGCGCTACTGGTCCGCCCAGCTGCTCCGCCGGTTCTTTGAGGACACCTGCCGACGTGACGGCACCACCCCCGAGGAGATCTACCAAGGTGCACTGGGCGGATACGATCCCGCCGTGTTCTGGGACGACGTCGGGGGCAACCTGCTCGCCGGACGGCTGCGCCTGCTGTTCGTCGCCGACCAGATCTCAGTCGAGCTGCGCGCGATCGTGGCCCTCGGTCGGTATCGATGATCTTGCCGCGCATCCGGACCACATCGTCACCCTGACCCGCGCACTCGACCGGCTCATCGACCAGGCGCGATCGAGCGACATCGTCGCCGAGCACTGAGCCGCCTCAATATTCCAGCCGGCTGTTCGGCACACGCCGCTGATTTCAAGGACGAGCAGTGGGATCTCGCCATATTTCGTGATGGATGCGGCTTCCAGGGGCACATTCGGGGTCACTTGTTGGCTGGTGTGTAGCGAAGGATTCCGTCACTGAGCATGAGGTATCCGGCCCAGCGTTCTGCAGGCGGGTTTCCGTCGATCTTCTTGTGGATAGTGCTGGCGATCGTGGCCAGCCACTCATCGAGCGGATGGCGCCAGGTGAGGGATGGTTCACCGCTGTCATCGTCGAAGGGGAAGCCGTCGCTGATCCTGGGTTCGGTGCGCGCCAGGGCGCCGAGCGGAAGATAAAAGTCGAGCCAGTCCGGGCCGTGTTCTTCCCGGACCGCGACGCAACCGCAGACGGTTCGGCGACCGGCGGGGAGCTGCACCGTCGTCGGTGAACTTGGTGGGATCAGACATGGTCGGGGCCGCCGTTCTGCGTCGCTCGTAAGGCGAGTCGCAGGCTATCTTGCCGCGGTCAGCAGGACTCATTGACGCAGCAGGGGCATCCGGCGCGTCCGAACATCTGGCGTTTGATCATCTTGAGGTGGATGGCGCGTCCTTCGACGGGGGCCCGAGTTCCAGGTGAGGTGCGTTCACGTTCATCGGAGAGACGGCGTCTGTTCCAGCGTGGGGGGATGTGGCGTGGATCCGGGCAGACCTCAACGCAGAGAATCTCTTGCTAATAAACAGTCATGTCTGTTTGACTGGGTTCGCACGATCGCTTCAAGGGCGCACCTGAGATCGGCTTTCCCCGTCCATTCGGCACTCCGTGAACCGCGGCATGGAGTGTCATCGGCGACTCGGTTGGGTCGCCATGCCGTTGAAAAGTGGGAACTGCAGTGAGATCTGGCAAGGATTCGTTCTTTCGAAAGGTATTTTCCATCCTTTTCGCGGGGCTGGTTGCCTTCGCCGGGGTTGAGCTCATCTCGAGTGCGCCGGCCGTGGCGGACTCCGCGCTCGGCGGTCCGATCACGCGCACCGAGGTGATCGCGCGGGCCCAGATCTGGGTGGATCAGCAGCCCGGGCCGTACGACCAGGGCGGATGGTCGCCCGGACCCGGCGGAGACAAGAACTACCGCCGGGACTGCTCCGGCTACGTCTCGATGGCGTGGCATCTCGACGGCAGCCCGGGGACCAGCCTGATCCCCAACTACGCGACAGAGATCCCGCGGAGCCAGCTACGGGCGGGCGACGTCCTCAACTCCTTCTACGACCATGTCTTCCTCTTCCACAAGTGGGACGACGACCAGGGCGGATTCTCCTACTACAGCTTCGGCTCCACGCCCGTGCGGTACCTGCACGCGAACATCAACAACGCCTATCTCGACGGCCACCCCAACGGCGACTACAAGGCGCTGCGCTACGACAACATCATCGACGACACGGCCCCGCCCGCGGTGAAGCACCCGTACGTGTCGGGACGTGTGGTGTCCGGACGGTCGGCCGACGGCCGCCTGGAGGTGTTCGCCGCGGGCGCGAACGGCGTCTCGCACGCGTGGCAGACGGAGGTCAACGGCGGCTGGTCGGCGTGGGAGAATCTCGGCGGGCCGACCAACGCCCAGCTGGCCATCGCCCCCAACCCCGACGGCCGCCTGGAGCTGTTCGCCCTCTCGGCCACGACGTTCGACCACATCTGGCAGACCGCGCCGAACGCGGGCTGGTCGTCCTGGGCGAACTTCGGGACTGGCGGCTACCGGGTCGCGGCGGGCAACAACGCCGACGGCCGGATCGAGGTCTTCGCCTCCAACCCCAACGGCGTCTTCCACAGATGGCAGAACGGCCAGGCGACGTGGTCGGGCTGGGAGGGCACCGGTGGTCCCGGCAACTCGCGGCTGGCGATGGAGGCCGCGACCGACGGCCGTCTCGAGGTCTTCGCGCTGTCGGACTCGACGTTCAAGCACCTGTTCCAGACGGCCGTCAACGGCGGCTGGTCGGCCTGGGAGGACTTCGGTGACGGAGGCAAGGAGGTCACCGTCAACCACAACTCCGATGGACGGCTCGAGGTCTTCGCGTCGAACTCCAACGGCGTGTTCCACCGCTGGCAGACCAGCCTGACCGAGTGGTCGGCCTGGACCGGAACCGGCGGCGGACCGGCCGATGCCAAGCTCTCCAGCACCCGCACGACCAACGGGCGGGTCGAGGTGTTCGCGATGAACGGCCAGACCGCCGAGCACATCTGGCAGACCGGCCAGAACGCGCCCTACTCGGCCTGGGAGAACTTCGGCGGCGGCGGCACGAGCGTCACCGCGTCCAACAACCTCGACGGCCGCATGGAGATCTTCGGCACCAGCAGCGCCGGCGTCTACCACCGCTGGCAGACCAGCCCGACCGAATGGTCGACCTGGAACCACGTCAACGGCCCCGGCCCGTCCATGCCGTGACACCGACCGGTCCTCCGCAGCCGCGCAGGGCTGCGGAGGACCCTGCCCACCCGGTGGAAATACCAGCTTGTCTATGAGAGGAGCTCTCATGAGGACGCGTTCGTCCGCCTCCCCACGCGTGTCCCGTCCCTTCAAGCGACTTCTCGGGGTGCTGGCCGCGGCCGCTCTGCTGATGCCGGTCGCGCCCGCCCATGCCGCGCAGCGGCCGGCGCTGACCGACCAGTTCGGTCTCACCCAGGTCAGCAGCGCGGCCAGCACGGCGTCCACCAACACCGACACCAACTTCGTGATCACGGTGACGACGCCGCAGGTCGCCGGCGAGCAGAACATCCGGATCATGCTGCCGTCCGACTACGCGGCCCATCCCACCAAGCGCTATCCGGTGCTGTACTTCCTGCACGGCTCGCCCGACGACCCGTCCTCCGCGTTCTACGGCAACGCGGCACTCGCCGACGCCGAGGGCATCATCAAGGTCGTGCCGGACGGCGGCAACCGCGGCTGGTACGCCAACTGGGTCAACCAGAACACCGCCGCGGGCGCCGCGAACTGGGAGAACTTCCACATCAACCAGGTGATCCCCTTCATCGACGCCAACCTCCGGACGATCGCCACCAAGCAGGCCCGCGCGATCGCCGGCATCTCGATGGGCGGCTTCGGCGCCTTCCACTACGCCCAGCGGCACCCCGACCTGTTCAGCCAGGTCGGCTCCCTGTCGGGTGACCTGGAACTGGGCGCGAACCAGATGTCACTGCGCCTGGTCGTCGTCGCGTCCCTCACCAACGTCACCGGCGCCATCTGCGCCTCCAGCTCCGGGACCGTCGCCTGCGACGGCAACGCCTACGCCCCCGGCGTCGACAGCGACGCCCTCTTCGGCTCGCCCTACCCGGTGCTCAACGCCGACTGGCGCTGGAACAAGGCCGACCCCGTCGCCAACGCCGCCAAGCTGAGCGGGATGGGCATCCACATCTACATCGGCAACGGCGACGGCGGCGTCCACGACGTCCGCGAGTGGCTGATCGAGAGCGCCTCGGTCCACATGAAGGCCAAGCTCGACTCCCTCGGCATCCCCGTCCACTACGAGAACTACGGCAACGGTGCCGACTGGGGCACGTACTGCGTCGGCGGCGGCCACGAGATCGGCTGCTGGTACGAGGACCTCCTCGACCTGATGCCCCGCCTCCAAGCCTCCCTCACCCCCGCGGCCTGACCCAGGACGGTCCCGCACCCACCCCTTCGGCCGGCTTTCGACGCCCGGCCGGGGGGCCTCTTCATCTGAGGCATGATGGGCGGATCATCCGTAGGTGTCCTGTGGGGTCTCGTGAAGCTGTTCGCTGCGGTCGTGCTCGTCGGTGCGCTGGTTCCCGTTCCGGCGGATGCGGCCGCCGGTTCGTTCTTCAGGACCGTCAAGGGGGTGCGGGCGACACCGGCGGGGCTGGTGATGACCGGTGCCCGCTCGGGTTTCTCCTTCTGGACGAGAACTCTGGGAGAGGGACGGGAGCCGCTCGCCTACCGGTGGGACGGCAGGGCCTGGCGTTCGTCGAAGCTGCCGTCGGGGCTGGCGGGGGTGAACCTCGAGCTGGTGGAGGACGCCTCGGGTCCGGCCAATGTGTGGGCGGCCACCAGCGTCGGACTGTCGGACGCGAGCTCCGGCGTCGTCGAGGGCTCGTCGTCACAGGTGATCCGCTGGGACGGCCGGGCTTGGCGGAGGGCCCGGGTCTTCGACCGCACCCGGATCGAGGGGCTGCTGACGCGCGGTCGCTCTGATGTCTGGGCGTGGGGCCGGGAGCACGATGCCTCCGGGCGTCCGGCGGCTTATGTCTCCTGGCACTATGACGGTCGTTCCTGGGCTCGCCGGGTCGGCCGCAAGGGGCCGTCAGGTGGTGCGTTCCGGGCGCGCGGCGGGCTGTGGTCCGTCGTTTCCGGTGCCGTGCCCAAGCTGCGGCAGTGGCAGGGGGGACGGTGGCGCTCCCGGACGATCCCGCTCCCCAAGGGCACACGCGGAACCGCGCTGACCGCCGGAGGCTCCGGAGCCGGCAACAAGATCGTCGTCGGGCTCACGTCCGAGCGTACGGTCAAGGGGCATCCCGCGATCTCCACCTATGTACTGATCTGGGACGGCAGGCGCTGGCGCACGGAGAAGCCGAAGCAGGCCCAGGGGCGGAGCATCCACGGTTTCATCCCGGACGGCTCCGGCGGCATCTGGGCCATGGCCTACGTCACCTCCTGGTACGGCCCGGACTTCCACCTCCACCTCCTCCACCGCTCCGCGAAGGGCGTCTGGCGGCAGCGCACCGTCGGGCAGAAGGAGGGCTGGGTGACCTCCTGGGCCCTCGTCCCCGGCACCAAACGCGTCGTCGGCCTCCTGGAGATGACCGAAGGCTGCTGCGAGGGCCTCATCGCCGTCTCCCGGAAGAAGGATCCCGCACGGGCGTTCCCCGGTTGATGACGGGTTTGGAGCCCGCCTGGCAGACTCCCCCCATGTTCGAGCTGACCGACGCCTTCCTCCGGCCGCTCACCGGCGTGATCCGGTACTACCGGGCGGATCTCGAGCACCCTGTCGCCGGAACGTGGAGCATCGAGATACCGCTCGCGCCCTTCTCCGCGGACGACGAGTACGACCCTGCGACCTTCCGGCCCGGTCCCGGCGGGCCGACGCTCATCGAAACCGAGATCAGCCTGGACTTCGTCAAGTTGCCGGGTGAGGGCCTCGCCGCCCTGAACCAGCAGGTCTTCGACTTC
Organism: Actinocorallia longicatena; assembly: GCF_039534125.1. Classification (NCBI taxonomy): domain Bacteria; kingdom Bacillati; phylum Actinomycetota; class Actinomycetes; order Streptosporangiales; family Thermomonosporaceae; genus Actinocorallia; species Actinocorallia longicatena. The sequence continues at coordinate 49,426 of NZ_BAAAUV010000012.1, forward strand.
CCTGCGGCCTTCAACGAGGGCTTCATCGACGGCTCGATCTATCTCGTGGCCACGCACAATCGCGTGAGCGTGACGCGTATCGGCTTCGGCCAGGGCGACGAGCAGATCAGCGCCAGGCTGCAGGTCGCCTTCGACTTCGAGAAAGCCCGAACCGGAATCCGTAACCGCACCGCGGAGCTGGAGGCCATGCTTCTGTTCCAGCTCGTCGACAGTCTTCCCGCGCGCAAGCCGCCAACGCAGCCGGGGTAGCGGAATCGACAGTGGGTTCCTCATCTTCTGAGGCCGCACGATCCCGCGGGCGCCGTCTCCGGGGCCCTTGGACGAGGGCCAGGTTAAGCATTCCCGGCGCGAGGTCCATGATGCTGCAACGTGCGCATGTTGTGCAGGCGGTCGAGGAGCTTCAGGGTGAAGGCGCGGTCGTCGGCGCCGCCTTCGACGTCCGGGCCGATCATGCGGTCAAGTTCGGTGAGCCGTTCGACGAGGGTGGCGTCGCGGCCGATGTCGTCGATGACGTCGTGCAGGAGCGCGGCGCAGACGAGGGAGCGGTCGAGGCGGGGGTCGATGACGCTCGCCGCGACGGTGACGGGATGGGTGAGGTAGGGGTCGCCGCGCTTGCGACGCTGCCCCTTGTGCCAGCGGTCGGCGCACGCGAACGCTCGCCTGATCAGATCACGGTCCGTGGCCGGTATGTCCTCGGGGAGCCGGGACAGGAGCGTCTCGAACAGGGCCGCGTTCACCGGGTCGCCGGGCCGGGGCTGGTGATCCGGCCCCGGGATCGCCGGGCGTTCCCGAGGGCGGCGCGAGCCTTGACCCGTCACACGTGGACTGTTCGCCATGTGTCGGACTCTATGGAGGCTGTGCGGAGGGTCATATCGCTTGAGTGCCAGGTTCGGCTGACCGCGGAAGGCCGATTCGTTCAAGACCCGTGGAGCGCGGTGCGCCTACCTTGGTCGGGTGAAAGCGAACAGGGGGCCGGTCGTCCGGCCAGGGGAGAGCGGCTACGACGAGGAGCGGCTGGGGCTGAACCGGGCCGTGGAGTCCCGGCCCGCGGTCGTCGTCGGCGCGGCCGGCGAGCAGGATGTGGTGGACGCGGTGCGGCTGGCGGCGGACCGGGGGCGGGCCATCGGCGTCCTCGCCACGGGGCACGGGCCCTCGGTCTCCGCCGACGACGCCGTGCTGATCAACACTCGGCGGATGGACGGCGTGACCGTCGACGCCGCCTCCGGGACCGCGCGGGTCGAGGCAGGGGCCCGCTGGGAGCGGGTTCTGGAGCTGACGGCCGGGCATGGTCTGGCGCCGCTGAACGGGTCGAGCCCGAACGTCGGCGCGGTCGGTTACACGGTCGGCGGTGGTGCGGGACTGCTCGGCAGGAGGTTCGGCTTCGCCGCCGATCATGTGCGGGAGCTGCGGCTGGTGACCGCGGACGGGCGGCTCCGCACGGTGACGGCGGAGTCAGAGCCCGACCTGTTCTGGGCGGTGCGCGGAGGCAAGGACAACTTCGGCCTGGTCACGTCCATGCTGATCGACCTGTTCCCGGTCTCCGAGCTGTACGGCGGCGGCCTGTACTTCCCCGGCGAGTCGATCACCGAGGTGCTGCACGGCTACGCGGAATGGAGCCGCGGGGTGCCCGAGGAGATGGCCTCCTCCGTGCTGTTCGCCCAGAACCCGGACCTTCCCGGCGTGCCGGAGCCGTTGCGCGGCCGGTTCGTCGTGCACGTCCGGGTCGCTCACAGCGGCGGTCCGGCCGAGGGCGAACGGCTGGTCCGGCCCCTGCGCTCGCTGGCCCCGGCCCTGCTGGACACCGTCCGGACGATGCCCTACGCCGAGGTCGGCACCATCCACCACGAGCCCGTCGCGGAGCCCTACGCCTCCCACGACCGGAACCTCCTGCTGCGCGAGCTCACCCCGGACGCCGTCGAAGAGATCATCTCCGGGGCGGGCCCGGGCTCGGCCTTCGTCACCGAACTGCGCCACTTCGGCGGTGCCTACGCCCGCCGGCCGCGCGTCCCCAACTGCGTGGGCGGCCGTGACGCCGCCTACTCCCTCTACACGGGCGCGGTCCCCGACCCCGGCACGCTCCACGCCCGCGACACCTTCCTGGCCCGCCTCCACCCCTGGTCCACCGGAGCCGTCAACCTCAACTTCGCGGGCCCCGAGAACACCACGCCCACCCAGGTGGCCTCCGCTTTCACCCCTTCCGACCACGCCCGCCTGACCCACCTGAAGTCCCGCTACGACCCCACCAACCTGTTCCGCGTCAACTTCAACATCCCTCCGGCCCCCTCACCCTGATCCGTCGCCGCGGACGAAGGAGATCTCTCCGTCGGCCCACCGCAGGAAGGCCGAGGAGAACCGCTCGCCGACGGGCAACGGGAACGCCGATTTCGATAGCGGTGGCGACCAGGAACCCCTCGACGGGCTGGTCCGGCCGGTTCCGTCGCAGCCGGGAGCGCAGTCCGATCGCGAGACGGCCTCCGGCGGCAGCCATCACCTCGACGACCAGCTGGGTCACGACCTCTACCAGCACGATGCCCCCCGAATGCGATGGTTTCGACCATCATGCGGGAAGCCCCGTGGCCACGGAACGCCTTGCGGGCGGACGTTCCGGCCGGGCTTCTACGGCTCGGGTTGCGGGTGCTGGGCGCGGACGCGGTAGAGGGCCCAGGTGCGCAGGGCGAGCTGCATGTCGATGCGCCAGCGGGGGTCGTTGAGGTCGGTGTCGAAGAGGCTCTCGAGCTGGCGCATGCGGTAGCGGACGGTCTGCGGGTGGATCTGGAGGCGTTCGGCGATCTCCGGCAGCGACGAGCCGCTGTTCAGCCAGGTCAGGAGGGTTTCCAGCAGGGGGGTGCGGCGGCTGGCCGAGATCCCGTCGAACGCGGCCAGGGATCTGTCCATGAGCAGCGTCGCGCAGGCCTCGTCGCCGAACAGGTGCAGGGTGGCGAGGTGGTCGTCGCACCGGACGGCGCCCCCTTCGGCCGTCAGCAGGCCGCCGTCGACCAGCGTGAGGGCGCGCCGGGCCAGCCGCAGGGAGAGGGTCGCCTCCGCGAGGGGGACGACGGGGCCGAGCGCGTGGACGATCCCGTTGAAGGCGCGGCGCAGCATCGCGGTCCTGCCCGGAAGATCCGGCGACGGGACGAGCATGAACGGGTCGGCGCGTTCGAAGTCGCACAGGACGTCCTGGTCCAGGCCGATGGGGCGGTGCGTCTCGTGGCTGAACCGGTCGCCGAGCGCGACGCAGGCCACCTGCTCGGGAAGGTGCCACGAGGCCTCCGCCGCCAGGTCCCGCAGGGTGTGCCCGTCGTGGGCCGCCTCCTTGACGAGGACCTTCGCGAGGTGCAGGCGCCGCTCCTTGAACAGGTTGGCGGGCTCGTTCCTCAGCTGCTCGAAGATCTTCACGGAGGCGGTCGAGACGTCCTCCAGGCGGTCGAACAGGATCCTGGCCAGGACGTACAGCTCGTCGGGCGCGACTCCGGCCTCTCTCCCTGCGAGGGACAACCGGCCCCAGACGATGCGTGCGCCGACCTGGTAGGCGGCCAGCAGCCCGGTGAGGGTGTGTCCCTGCAGGAAGGCCCGCGTCACGAACGCCCGGTGGGTCTGGCGGGCCGTTCCCTGGACGGGCGGCAGGCTGACGAACCTTCCGTCGATGAACTCGTCGAAGAAATCGGTGAAGCCCTTGAGGGCGTAGGCGGTGCCTTCGTCGTCGAGCATTCCGCTCAGCTCGGGAACCTGTTCGCGGATCGCCGTGACGACCTCGACCGCGAGAGCTTCCAGCTTGGGGCGGATGAACCCTTCCAGAAAGGAGGGGGGCAGTTCTGTGGGCGTATCCGCGAAAGCTTGGAAAGGCTCCGGCATGCGATTCCTCGATTGTTCGGGGTGGATCTTGACGCACGGCACGGCCCGAGGGCTGCTGTGCACCCGCATAGCTTGCACTCTCCGGGCTTCGATGGGAAGCGAGACCCATGAAGTCGCGGCCCTACCCGCCGGTTCGAACATTCGAGACAAAACGGGTCGGTCGAATGCTGCTTTATTGGAGTTCTCGTCAACGCCTCGGGGCCGGGCGGGGCCCCGAGGGGGTCCCGCCCGGTGTCACGATCGTCAGTGGAAGGTGAAGGAGGCGGTGTCGACCGTCGTGGTGGCCGGGCACAGGAAGAGGCCGGAGACCTTGGACGCGGAGAACGGCCCGCCGGTGTAGGTGCGGGTCGTTCCGTCCCGGGTGACGGTGGCGTTGGTGACGCGGTAGGTGCAGGAGATGCCGAGCGCGCCGCCGATCACGTCGATCCGGGCGGACGAGGCGGTGCCGGCGGTGTCGTCGAAGGTGATGGTCGGGGAGTTGGCGAGGGTCAGGCTGATGCCGCCGCCGCAGGTCGGGACGACGGTGGTGCGGTCGACGGTCAGCGAGCTGGGCGGGGTGTCGCTGGTGGCGGCGGTGAAGGTGCAGGAGAAGCCGAGCGCGGTGAGCGCGCCGTCGACCGTTCCGGGGGCGGCGTGGGCGGGGGCCGAGGCCAGTCCGACGGTCGCGACCGCGGTGGCGAGGCTGGTGAGCATGATGCGGGGCTTCATGCGGGTCCTCCTTGGACACGTGCAAACGAGATTTCGGGGGTGGGATGCGAAATGCCGTTCCTGGCTTGGCGCGGCATTCCTGCCTCTCGAGAGGAACGCGTTCGCGGCAAAGGTAAAGCAATTGTGCCCGCCGGGTCAATACTAAATTGACAGCATCGGCGGAAAGGGGGAATTGTAAGAGAACGTGCATAGATCGACTTTTCTATTTATGTCAAAGTTCAGAACTGGCGGGTAAGGGGCGAGTGGTGATCGTCAGGTGGTGAAGTGTGGGCCTACTGGGGTGGCTCTGTGGGTTCTCGCGCCGTGCTCGGACGCCGACGCTTGAGCCATGGACATCACCACGGAGAACAGGTCATCGGTCATCGACGTGCACGACATGGTCGTGGTGCATCGGGCCTTCAGGCGCGAGCTTCGGCTGGCGGGGGAGCTCGTGCGGGGCGTCCCGGCGGGGGAGCTGCGCCGCGCCGCCGTCGTCACGGAGCACCTGCGGCTGGTGCTCATCGGGCTGCACCTGCACCACGGCGGGGAGGACGAGATGCTGTGGCCGCTGCTCCTCGAGCGGGCCGCGCCGTCCGCCGCCCTGATCGCGCGGATGGAGGACCAGCACGGGGAGGTCGGATCCCTGATCTCACAGATCGAGACGGCGCTCGGACGGTGGGAGGCAGAGAGCCGCCCGGCGGCGGGCGAGGAGCTGGCGGCCCTCACCGATCGGCTGGCGGCCGTTCTGGTCGAGCACCTCGACGAGGAGGAACGGGTCATCCTGCCGCTGGCGGCGCGGTGCCTCAGCCGGGAGGAGTGGGAGGCGCTCGGACAGGCCGGGGTCGCCAAGATGACCAAGGCCCAGCTGCCGATCATGTTCGGCATGATCATGGAGGACGCGACGCCCGGGGAGCGCAAGGAGATGCTCGGAGCCCTGCCGGTGCCGGTGCGGGTGCTGCTGCGGACCTGGGGGGCCCGGGCCTACCGGCGGTACGTCGGCCGGGTCAGGGACGGGCGCTGATCCGGGGGATCAGTTCGAGGAGCTCGTCGACGCGGAGGGCGGCGCCCCGCTGCCAGGCGCGGTGGAAACGCTCCTCCGGCAGACGTCGGCGCAGGGCGTCCAGCTGGGCGTCCGCTGCGTCGGCGTCGGGACGGAAGGACACCTTCAACAGGGTCGTCTCAGCGGTCGCCGCGGCGGAGGCGAACAGCGAGACCGCGAGTTCCGGGTCTCCGTGGCGGGCGGCGACTCCGGCGAGCGCGGACAGTGAGTAGACCAGGGGCCAGGTCGTCCCGACATCGGCGGCCAGGCGGACGGCGTCGGTCAGATGGCGGAGGGCCGCGGGGGCGTCGTCGAGCTGGAGCGCCAGGGTGGCCCGCATGTTCAGGATCGTGGCCAAGGTGAACGGGCCCGTGGCGGTGGGAGCGGCGTCGAGCGCGGCGCCGCTCGCGCCGAGATCGCCCTGGAGCAGGAGGAGCTGCGCCTCGACGATGCGGGCGTGCGCCACCGCCCACGGGTCGCCCGTCGCGTGGGCCAGTGACCGCAGTTCCCCGATCCGGGCCGCCGCCTCGGGCAGGTCGCCCGCGAAGACCGATCCCATGCACCACAGGATCAGGGCATCGGCCAGGAGGTCCCGGTCGGTGGTCTCCCGCGCCTCCGCGACGGCCGTCTCCGCCAGGGCCCTGACCGCGCCGATGTCGCCGGTCGCCAGCCGCAGGCCCGCCAGGGCGACGCGGGCCGAGGCCCGGCCGTGACGGTCGAGGCCCTCCGCGCCGGCCAGGTCCAGAACCTGCTCCCACCAGAGCAGCCCCTCCCCGGCATGGCCGCGGAGCGCCCAGTACAGCCAGGTGTCCCCGCCGAGACGCGCGGCGGCCGAGAGGTCGCCCGAGCCGATCAGGGCGCGGAGCGTCGCACGGAGATTCGCGTGCGCCCCCTCCAGCCGGTCCAGCCATGTGCCCTGGCCGGGGCCGCGCAGCCCGGCGCGGGCGTCCCGGCAGATCGCGACGTAGTGCCGGGTGCGCCGCTCGGACAGATCGGCGGCCTCGTCGGCGTCCACCAGCGCTGCGGCATAGAGGCGGACCGGCTCGAGGAGCCGGAAGCGGGCCGGTGAGCCGAGTCCGACGGGATCGGCCGGCGACACCAGGGACTGTTCGACCAGGCCGTCGAGCGCGGACAGCACGGGAGCGCTCGTGATCGCCTCGACGGCGTCGAGGTCGAAGCCGCCCCGCAGGACCGACAGGGCCCGCAGCAGGGTCTGCTCCGCGCCCGTGAGGAGCTGGTAGCTCCAGTCCAGGGTCGCGCCCATCGTGCGCTGCCGGGCCGGGAGGTCGCGCAGACGGGCCGAGCCCAGTGCCGCGTCCAGCCGGGTGAGGAGCTGGGCCGGTGGAAGATAACGGACATGGGAGGCGGCCAGCTCCAGCGCGAGCGGCAGCCCGTCCAGCTGCCTGCAGATCGCCGCGACCGCCGGGGCGTTGCGCTGGTCGATCACGAAATCGGGTGCGACCGCCCGGGCCCGGTCGGCGAACAGCTGCGCGGCGGCCGACCAGGTGATCGCGTTCACCTCCTCGCCCTGGGGCAGGCCCAGCGGGGCGAGGGGGTACTCCTGCTCGGCGCGGATGCGCAGTGCGGCCCGGCTCGTGGCCAGGATGACCAGCCCCGGGCAGCGGCCGAGGAGACCGGCGACGTCCGGGGCGATCTCCAGCAGATGTTCGAGGTTGTCCAGGACGAGTACTTGCTCGCGGTCGCCGAGGAACGCCGCGACCGCGTCCGCGAGGTCGCCGGTGACGGCCCGGAGCCCGATCGCCCTGGCGACGGTCTGCGGCACCAGGTCGGCGGAGGGCACCGAGGCCAGCTCCACCGCCACCGGTTCGGCTCCTCCGTCACCGCGCAGCGCCGCGGCCACCTCCCACGCCAGCCGGGTCTTGCCCACTCCGCCGGGTCCGGTCAGCGTGACCAGGCGTGCGGGCCCGGACCGGAGGAGCGCGACGACCTCGGCGAGCTCCCTGTCCCGGCCCAGGATCGGGGTCGGGGGCAGCGGAAGCGAGAGGCGTCCGGGCGGCGGAGCGGGGACGGGCCTGCCCTGTGCCGCCGAGGCCAGCACCCCGCGGTCCTGCTCGTCCAGGCCCAGCGCCTCCGCGAGCGCCCGGACGGTGTTGGGGTACGGACGCCGCCGCTCGCCGCGTTCCAGCGCGCCGATCGCCTTGGCGGTCAGCCCCGCGCGCTCGGCGAGCTCCTCCTGGCTGAGCGCCGCCGCCTGGCGGAGGCGGCGGAGGTGCGCGGCGAACGCGCCCAGGTCAGCGGAGGTCATGCCCGAGATCGTAGAACAACGGATGTGGCGGCCGTGTGGGTGCGCTGTGGGTGTCCGCCAGGCCGGCGGTGATCGAGACTCGGCTCATCGGCACCGACGATCCAGAACAGGAACCGCCATGACCCTCACCGCCCCCGCCCGCCGCCAGGCCACCGGCTCGCGCCAGATCTTCCTGGTCCTCGCCTCCGCCTTCACCCTCTCCGTCACGCACACCGTCTACGCCTGGGCCTCCGGCCTGGAGAGCCCGGACTTCACCGTCCGGTCGCCGCTCACCTGGCTCTTCTACGGGGTGGCGTTCGCGATGACGGCCCTGTCGCCGGACGCCCGCCGCTGGGCGCGCTGGACGGTCCAGATCTTCCTCGCCGTGATGCTCCTCATCAGCGTGTTCGTCTATCCCCAGACCTTCGAACCGCACCAGCAGACCGTCTTCGGCTGGTTCGAGAACGACGTCTACGTCGGCCTCCTCATCCTGGCGGCCTACCTCAGCACCCTGCGCCTCCGCCAGGTGGACGTCGTCAACTGAGCCCCGGGCGCGATGATCAGTTCGCGCATCCGGCGATGCCGCCCGCGGGCGCGCAGTTGTCGGGGGCGTTGCCGGTGATCCCGGCCCAGAACAGCTCGATCCTGCCGCCGGGACCGTAGATGCCGCCCCCGCCCTGCTGGGTGGCGGCCACGTTGTCGGTGATGCGGCTGCTGAGCACGGTGACCGCGCTGCCGGTCGTGCTCAGGCCGCCGCCGCGCGCGGCCCGGTTGCCGCTGACCGTGCTGCTGACCAGGCTGAGCGCCGAGTTCCCGTCATTGCCGACGCCGCCGCCCCAGCCGCCGCCGGTGTTGCCGGTGATCGACACTCCGATGAGGGTGGTCGCGCCCGCGGCCCTGTTCTCGACGCCGCCGCCGTTGTTCGCCGAGACGTTGGCGCGCAGGAATCCTCCGCGCATGGTCAGGGTGCCGGTCGCGTTGTCGATGCCGCCGCCCTGGCCCGTCGCCCGGCTCTTCTCGACGGTGACGTCGACCAGGGTGACCGTGCCGCCCTCACTGAGCAGGGCGCCGCCGCCGCTCGCCAGGCCGCCGCTGATCGTCGTGCGCTCCAGGGTCAGCGTTCCGCCCCCGGTCACGTGCAGGATCCGGAAGGGCGGGCCGGAGATGCGGGTCAGGACGGCGTTCGCCGAGGAGATCCGGACGTCCCCGGTGATCGGCGGCAGCCCGTCCTCGCCGCTGTCGGGCGTCGTCAGCCGGTAGGCGCATCCCGGCGCGAGGACGACCGTGCCGTCGGTGGCGTTCGCCTGCCGGATGGCGGCCCTGAGCGCGGGGACGTCGCCGCAGGGCACCTGCTCCCGGGCCTGTGCCGGACCGGCGAACAGGAGTCCGAGCGCCGACACCGCGAGAATTCCGGCCGCACCGTTCCGCCGCGCTCTGTTCACAGGGGGCTCCAAGAGTGGGCACCGTCGGGAGGGCGTGTTCGTCCCCGATCAACCTAGGGACGGCCGGCCAGGGGAGATAGGCCGCCAGATGCGAACTCCGGTGCGGGGCTTGTCTCTCAGCTACAGAGGGCGCCGACGATACGGCGGCCGGACACGATGCGCCCGGTGATCTCGACATAGTGGTCGCGGGGGCCGGGCGTCCAGGTGTCGATGGCCAGCCGCGCGGCGCGGGCCAGGGCGGCGGGGTCGGTGATCGGGCGGGCCTCACCGATGAGGGTGACCGACCAGCCGGCCCTGGTGCCGGGATCGAAGGAGTCGGCCTCGAAGGCCACGACGGAGCCCCGGGTGGCCAGGGCGAGCTTGGCGCCGGGGCTGGTGCGCAGGACGATCCGGTCGTCGTCCAGGCCGAAGATGACGGGCTGGATCGCCGGCAGCGCCTTGTCGGTGAAGACCACCCGCCCGAGCGGGACGGTGGCCAGCAGCCGGAGGCATTCCTCGCGGTCGAGGATCTCCAGACCCTGGGCGTCGATGTGCATGAGCCCATCCTCGGTTCGATCCGCCCGCACGGGGCAGGGCCCAAAGTCCCCTCCTTCCGGTCTTTCGCCGGGGGGAGACGGACCTTGGGCCCTGCCGCCCGATCGCGGCCCGCTGCTGTGCTGAGGGGACGACCCGACCAGGGCGACGCCGATCTTCCGACAAGTGAGGAACCATGACCGACCTGAAGCTCGTCGACGCCTGGTGGCGGGCGGCGAACTACTTGTCCGCCGGCCAGATCTACCTGTCGGGCAATCCGCTGCTGCGCGAGCCGCTGCGCCCCGGCCACATCAAGCCGCGCCTGCTGGGCCACTGGGGAACCTCGCCCGGCCTGACCTTCTGCTACGCCCATCTGAACCGGATCATCCGTGAGCGCGACCTGAACCTGATCTATGTGATGGGCCCTGGGCATGGCGGCCCGGCCGCGGTCGCGGGCGCCTGGCTGGACGGCACCTACAGCGAGGTCTATCCGGGTGTGTCCCAGGACGAGCGGGGGATGGCCCGGCTGTTCCGACAGTTCTCCACTCCCGGCGGCATCCCCTCGCACGTCGCGCCGGAGACGCCCGGCTCGATCCACGAGGGCGGTGAGCTCGGCTACTCCCTCGCCCATGCCTATGGTGCGGCGTTCGACAATCCCGATCTGGTCGTCGCGTGCATCGTCGGCGACGGCGAGGCGGAGACCGGACCGCTCGCGACGAGCTGGCACTCGACCAAGTTCGTGGATCCGGTCAGGGACGGCGCGGTGCTGCCGATCCTGCACCTCAACGGGTACAAGATCGCGAACCCGACGGTTCTGGCCAGGATCCCCGAGGCCGAGCTGGTCAGCCTGCTGGAGGGCTACGGTCACAAGCCCTACGTCGTCAGCGGCGACGATCCGATGACCATGCACGAGAAGATGGCCGCCACCCTGGACGAGGCCGTCTCGGAGATCGCCAGGATCCAGGCCGCGGCCCGTGAGGGCGGCTCCACCGGACGCGCCGCCTGGCCGATGATCATCCTGCGGACCCCGAAGGGCTGGACGGGCCCGCGCGAGGTCGACGGGGTGCCCGTCGAGGGAACGTGGCGGGCCCACCAGGTGCCGCTCTCCGGAGTCCGCGACAACCCCGAACATCTCGCCCAGTTGGAGGAGTGGCTGCGCTCCTACCGTCCCGAAGAGCTCTTCGACGACCAGGGACGCCCCGTCGCGGCCCTCCGGGAGCAGGTACCCGCGGGGGACCGGCGGATGAGCGCGAGCCCGCACGCCAACGGCGGCCTCCTGCTGAAGGAACTCGACCTGCCCGACTTCAGGCGGTACGCCGTCGAGGTCGCCTCCCCCGGCGCGACGTCCGCCGAGGCCACCCGCGTCCTGGGCGGGATGCTGCGGGACGTCATCACCGGAAACCCCAGGACGTTCCGGGTCATGGGCCCGGACGAGGTGGCCTCCAACCGGCTTTCGGACGTCTTCGAGGTCACCGACCGTGTCTGGGCGGGCGAGATCCTCCCCGGCGACGAGCACCTGGCGCCGCGCGGCCGCGTCATGGAGGTGCTGAGCGAGCATCTGTGCCAGGGCTGGCTGGAGGGCTACCTGCTCACCGGACGGCACGGCCTCTTCACCACCTACGAGGCGTTCGTCCACATCGTGGACGCGATGTTCAACCAGCACGCCAAGTGGCTGAAGGTCACCCGCGGCATCCCCTGGCGGCGGCCGATCGCCTCGCTCACCTATCTGCTGTCCTCGCACGTGTGGCGGCAGGACCACAACGGCTTCACCCACCAGGACCCCGGCTTCCTGGACGTCGTGGTCAACAAGAAGGCCGAGGTCGTCCGGGTCTACCTGCCGCCGGACGCCAACACCCTCCTGTCGGTCATGGACCACTGCCTGCGCTCGCGCGACTACGTCAACGTGGTCGTCGCGGGCAAGCAGCCCGCCCCCGCCTGGCTGACCATGGACCAGGCCGTCGCCCACTGCACCCGCGGCATCGGCATCTGGGACTTCGCCAGCAGCGACCAGGGCGCCGAACCCGACGTCGTCATGGCCTGCGCCGGAGACGTCCCCACCCTGGAGACCCTCGCCGCCGTCGACCTCCTCCGCCGCGAACTCCCGGATCTGAAGGTCCGGGTGGTCAACGTCGTCGACCTGATGCGGCTGATGCCCGACACCGAGCACCCCCACGGCCTCACCGACCGTGACTACGACGCCCTGTTCACCACCGGCAAGCCGGTGATCTTCGCCTTCCACGGCTACCCGTGGCTCATCCACCGCCTCACCTACCGCAGGAATGGCCACGCCGACCTGCACGTGCGCGGCTACAAGGAGGAAGGCACCACCACGACCCCGTTCGACATGGTCATGCTCAACGACCTCGACCGCTTCCACCTCGTCATGGACGTCATCGACCGCGTCCCCGGCCTCGCGGTCAGGGCCTCGCACCTGCGCCAGAAGATGGCCGACGAACGCCTGCGGCTGCGCGCCCACACCCGCGAGCACGGCGAGGACGCTCCGGAGATCACCGGCTGGACGTGGCCGGGGGAGGGGTGAGAACGGGCTCAGTCTCCGTCGCGGCGGCCGGCGGAGGCGGCCTTCAGCTGGGCGGCGAAGGCCGCGGCCTGGGTCCGGCGGCTCATCGCGAGCTTGGCGAACAGCCCGGAGACGTAGTTCTTGACCGTCTTCTCGGCCAGGAACATCCGCTCGCCGATCTGCCGGTTGGTCAGGCCCTCGCCGATCAACTCGAGGATCGTCCGCTCCTGGGCGGTCAGCGCGGCCAGGGGATCCTTGCGGTTCTCGCGCTCGCGGATGCGGTGCAGCATCTGCGCCGTGGAGCGCGGATCCAGCAGCGACTGCCCGGCGGCGACGGTGCGTACCGCTCCGACCAGATCGGAACCGTGGATCTGCTTGAGCACATAGCCGGAAGCCCCGGCCATGACGGCCTCGAACAGGGCCTCCTCGTCGGAGAAGGAAGTGAGCATCAGGCAGCTGACCTCGGGGAGACGGGAACGGATCTCCCGGCAGACCTCGACGCCCGTGCCGTCGGGCAGCCGCACGTCGAGCACGGCGACGTCCGGGAGCGCGGCGGGGATCCGGGCGAGGGCCTGGGCGACCGTTCCGGCCTCCCCGACGATCTCGATGTCCCCCTCGGACTCCAGGAGCGCCGCGACGCCCTTGCGGACGACCTCGTGATCATCGACGAGGAAGACACGGACCGGACCGGCACCCATCGGCTCCACCCTTCCGAAAAGCCTCTGGCAACAACGTATCCCGGCACCGTGGCGGGACGCCAAGTGCGAAGGGCCCGCCCGGAACAGGACCAAGGTCCCCTCCGTTGGACGCCGCCGCCACCGGGCGGTACACATGGGGGATGAGCGAGGACGACCACCACCGGCTGATCCTGCCCCAGCTGGTCCGGTCGGCCAGGGACCGCACGCACGCCCTGCTGGAGGCCGTCGTCTCGATCGGCAGCGATCTCGATCTCGAGACCGTCCTGCGCCGGATCACCGAGGCCGCGACCACCCTGGTCGACGCCCGCTACGGCGCTCTGGGAGTGATCGGCGACGACGGCGAGCACCTCGTCCAGTTCGTGACGTCCGGCGTCACCGACGAGCAGATCGCCCGGATCGGGCACTGGCCGCACGGGCACGGCATCCTCGGACTGCTGATCAAGGAGCCGCGTCCCCTGCGCCTCGGCGACCTCGCCGCGCATCCCGAGTCGGTCGGGTTTCCGGCCGACCATCCGCCGATGAAGCGCTTCCTCGGAGTCCCGATCCGGGTCCGCGAGGAGGTCTTCGGCAACCTCTACCTCACCGAGAAGGCCGGGGGAGGGGAGTTCGACGAGGAGGACCAGGCCGTCGTCATCGCCCTGGCCACCGCGGCGGGCGTCGCGATCGAGAACGCCCGGCTGTATGAGGAGAGCCGCCGCCGTGAGCGCTCACGCCAGGCGACCTCGGAGGTCTCCACCGCGCTGCTGTCCGGCAGCCCGCCCGACGATGTGATGAGCCTGGTCGCCGACAGGGCCCGCGCCATCTGCGACGCCGACCTGGCCACCGTGTCGATCTGCGACGAGAGAACCGGCGAGTTCGTGATCGAGGTCGTCTCCGGAAGCGGCGGCGACGGCCTGACCGGCCTGCGGCTGCCCCTGGACCGGACCCTCGGCGGCGCCGTCTACCGGACCGGGGAACCGCTGCTGCTCCCCGACGCAGGGGCCGCGGGCGTCGGGGCGGGGATCACCGATAGGGCCGAGATCGGGCCCGCCCTGATCGTCCCGCTGGGTACCGAGCACGCCGTGCGGGGCGTCCTGGCCGTCATGAACCTCCCCGGACGGCCCCGGTTCAACGAGACGGCCGTGCGGCTGCTGGGTCCGTTCGCCGCCCAGGCCTCACTGGCCCTGGAGCTGGCCGAACGCCGCCGCGACGCCGAACGGCTGTTCCTGCTCGAGGACCGTGACCGCATCGCCAAGGACCTGCACGACACGATCATCCAGCGGCTGTTCGCGACGGCCATGCAGCTCATGAGCGCGGTCAAGCTCACCGACAAACCCGACGTCGCCCGCCGGATCCAGCGCAGCGTCGACGACCTGGACGACACCATCCGCCAGATCCGCTCGACGATCTTCGCCCTCCAGGCCGTGCCCGACGAGGAGAGCCTGCGCAGCAGGATCCACACCATCGTCGACAACGCCGCCGGAGTGCTCGGCTTCGCCCCCTCCGTACGGCTCGACGGGCTCCTCGACACCGCGGTCGGCAAGGGGATCACCGAGCATCTGCTCGCCGTCGTCACCGAGGCGCTGTCGAACATCGTCCGGCACTCGGGCGCCCGGCGCGTCGACGTCGCCGTGGACGTCACCGACGCCGTCGTCCTGCGCATCGAGGACGACGGCCGAGGCATCCCCGAGGGGGGCCGCCGCAGCGGCCTGCGCAACATGGCCGACCGGGCCGAGGCCCTGGGCGGGACCTTCGCCACCGCCGGCCGCGAGGGCGGCGGGACCATCCTCACGTGGCGGGTCCCCCTCCACCGCTCCTGAACGCATCGACGATCACCCGCGGTCGCCGGAAACGGCCCGCCCGGAGCAGATGACGATCTCGCAGGGGGCGCCGGAGACCAGCCGGGGCACGACGGCCCCGCTGAGCGGCCCGCCGGACCCGGAGCAGGAGCCCGCGCCGACCACGAGAAGCTCGGCGTTCCGGGCGGCCTCGACCAGGACGGTCACCGGATCGCCGGACACGACGTGCAGACGGGTCGTGACGTGCTGCGCGGCCGGCAGCCGTTCGGCCACGCTCCCGCGGAGCCGCAGCCAGGCGGCGAACCGGCCCACCGGGTTCGCCGCGGCGGGAGAGGCCAGGTAGACCTCCAGCCGTGCCCGGCGTCGCTCGGCCTCGCGGGCGGCGCGGGCGAGCGCGGCGTAGGAGTTGGGGGATCCGTCGACGCCGACGACGACACGGCGGGGGTCGGTGGTGAGTCGCATGAGCTGCCTCCTGGTTCACCGCCAGCCTCGTCCGGCCGCCGGCGATCCGGCAGGGGCTGTGCGGCCTCCGGCGGGGGGACCTTGGTCCTTTTCGGGCGTGACCTCCGGATCTGCCGCCCGGCCGCCGCGAGGAGCAGGCTCGGCGCATGAACAGGACAGAGACAGTGATCGTCGGCACCGACGGCTCGGCGGCCGCGGGCGCCGCCGTCGTGTGGGCCGCCGACGAGGCCGTCCGCCATGGACGGTCCCTGCGCATCGTGCATGTCGAGCAGCCGTGGGTCTTCGGCCTGCCCGACGTCCCTTCGGCGGAGTTCACCGAGGCCAGGGCCGCTCAGTCCGGCCAGGCCCTCGAGGAGGCGAGGAGTCTTGCGGCGGAGGGCCGTCCGGGGCTGGAGGTGACCATCGAGAACGTCCGCGGCGACCTGATCCGCACCCTCGCCGACCTCGCCCCGCAGGGAACCGAGCTGGTACTGGGCAGGCGCGGCCACGGTGCCTTCGCCGATTTGCTGCTCGGCTCGACCAGCCTGCGGCTGGCCGGGCACCTTGCCCGTCCCGTCATCGTGGTCCGCGGCGGCACCGCCCCGGCACGGGGCGAGGTCGTCGTCGGAGTGGCCCTCGACCACAACCCGAAGGCCGCCCTGACCTTCGCCTTCGCCGCGGCCAGGGCGCGCGGCGCGCAGGTACGGGCGATCCATGTCTGGGAGGTCTCCGACGCCATCGCGCCGCTGGTCAGGGATGAGCAGGGCTTCATCGACCCGCTCGACCGCCTGGCCGACCTGATGGCGCCGTGGAGGGAGATGAACGACGACGTCAAGGTCGTCGAGGAACTGTCCACCGGGCAGCCCGTCGCCGTGCTGACCGAGGTTTCGGCGGGCGCTGACCTCCTCGTCGTGGGCTCCCACGGACGCGGCCCGCTCACCGGTGCCCTGCTCGGCTCCGTCGGCCACGGCGTCCTGCACCACGCCCACTGCCCGGTGGCGGTGATCCCCACTCACTGAAGATTATTCACTTTTGTGGATCATTCTGCCTATGGTGTGTGACAGCCGTCACAAAGGACATGATCATGCGCCTCGCCACCGTTGCCGTCCTCCTCCTGGCCATCCTGACCGTCACTCCCGCGAGGGCGGCTCCCGAGGTCCGAACCGCCGCGGCGGAGGCCGCGACCTGGACCGGCCCGCTGAGCACGCGCGGCCGCTACATCGTGGACGCCGCCGGCGACCGGCTCAGGCTCCGGTCGGGCAACTGGCACGGCGCCAGCGGCACCTGGACGGGCAGCGGCTCGGACGAGGATCCGGCGAACAACCACGCGGGGGAGGTCTCGCACCGGGCGCCGCTCGGCCTCGACCGGGTGCCGATGGCGCGGATCATCAGCGACTTCAAGGCGCTCGGGCTCAACAGCGTCCGGCTGCCGTTCTCCGACGAGATGATCCGCGACGAGCGGCCCGTCACGGGCCTGACCGCCAACCCGGCGCTGAACGGCCTGCGCCCGCTGGCCGTGTTCGACGAGGCGGTGAACGCGCTCAGCGCCGCGGGGCTGGGCGTCATCCTCAACAACCACAGCACGACCAGCCGGTGGTGCTGCGGCGTCGACGGCAACGAGCGCTGGAACAGCGGCCAGACCGTGCAGCGGTGGCTGGACGACTGGGCCTTCATGGCCGCCCGCTACCGGGGCAACACCCGTGTCGTCGGCGCGGACCTGCGCAACGAGGTCCGGCGCGACGTCTGGGACGACCCGAACTGGGGCCTGGGCGACGCCCACGACTGGGCCGCGGCCGCCCAGCTCGCTGGGGACCGCATCCTCAGGGACGCCAACCCCGACCTGCTCATCATGATCGAGGGCATCAACTGGGCGGGCCTCCCCGTCGACGGATTCTGGCACGACCGCCCGGCGCTCAAACCCGTCCGCACGCTGTCGCACACCCTGGTCAGATCGCACAAGGTCGTCTATGCCGCCCACTTCTACGGCTACACCGGACCCCGGCACAGTGGAGCGACGGGCGTGGGGGAGACGACCGACGCCCGTTACCGCGATCTCAGCCGCGCCGACCTGTTCACCGTCATGCGCGACACCGCCGGCTACGTCACCGAAGCCGACCGGCACTACACCGCGCCCGTCTGGATCAGCGAGTTCGGCGTCGGCAAGGACGCGACCGGCGCCGACCGGACCTGGTTCGCCGACACCGTCGACTTCCTGATCGACAACGACCTCGACTTCGCCTACTGGCCGATCGTCGGCTTCCACTCGGGCGACCAGGGCAACCAGTGGGGCCTCGTCCGCTACGACACCGCGGGCGGGGCCCGCACCGTCGACCAGGCCGACGACTGGCGCGGCCCGCACTGGCGGCGTCTGATCGCCGCGACCGGCCGCACCGGCCAGATCCCCGCCCCCCGCACCTGGTCGATGCTGCGCGCCCAGCACACCGACGCCAACGCCTCCCTGCGCGCCGCCGGAGACTGGGACAGCGGCGCCCGCAAGCTCACCTGCCCCGACGACCAGCGCCTCATCGGCATCAGCCAGCGAGGCCAGGGCGCCCTGTGCACCGACGCCACGGTCGCCGGCCTCTGGCAGTCCGGTGCCACGACGAGGATCACCGGCCAGAACTCCACCACCGACTGGGCCTCCGGCTACACCAAGTACCAGTGCCCCGCCGGCCAGTTCATGATCGGCTACAGCGTCCGGGGCGTCCGCCTCTCGGCCGTCCTGTGCGCACCGGCCCGCCTCCCCCTGGCGGGCACCGGCCGCACGCTCTGGGACGACCGCGGCGACACCCGCCCGGGCACCGGCGAGGGCGGCGACTACGCCTCCGGTTACTACAAGGCCCAGTGCGACGCGAACGAGTACGCCGCGGGCATCGCCTTCACCACCGCCTGGTCACGCCCCGGCACCCCCGACGCCCTCTACTGCCGCCTCCTGTGACCCCGGCCCGGCGAGCGCGATCGTCCTGCTGGCCGGAGCGGGGATCCAGCTGCTGTAGCCGGAGGCGGGGCTGGGCATCGCGCTGGTCGTGGTCAGCACCTTCGCCTGGATCCGCCCGGCCCGCGAGTCCCTGTGGGGCCTGGCGGGCGCGGTGGCCTCGGCGAGCGTCCTGCCCTGGTTGGACGGGCGGCTGACCCTCGGCCTGCTGTGACTGGCCGCCGCTCTGCCGGCCTGGAGCTGGGGAGCACTGGGCAGGGCGCGTTCGGCCCGCCGCCAGGCCGAGGCACGCCGCGTCGTCCTGGAGGAACGGGCCCTCACCGCGCCGCTGACCGCCGCGGGACTGCGCGTGACGGTGCGCACCGAGGGCCTGGACGGCAGGCTGTGCCGCCGGGAACCGGTTCGGCCGCCTACCGGATCGTGCAGGAATCACTCACGAACACGCTGCGCCATGCCCGCGCCCGCAGTGTCGAGGTCACCCTCATCGCGACCGGTACCGAACTGACCGTCGACGTCCATGACGACGGGGCCGGCGCCCCGAAGGTCGTCATCCTGAACCACCTTCGACCTCGACGAACCCCTGTACGCCGCGCTGCGGGCGGGCGCGAGCGGCTTCCTGCTCAAGGACGTGCGCCCGGCGGAGCTGGCCGACGCCGTCAGGGTGGTGGCCAGCGGCGAGGCCCTCCTGGCCCCGAGCGTGACCCGCAGGCTCCTCGACCGTTTCGTGGCCGTCCAGCCGAGCGAACCGGCCCGCCCCGAGCGCCTCGCCGACCTGACAGCCCGCGAGCCGGCCGTGCTCACCCTGGTCGCGAAGGCCGCCTCCAACGCCGAGATCGCCGGCCACCTCGACCTCTCCGAGGCGACCGTGAAGGCCCATGTGTCCGCGGTCCTGCGCAAGCTCGGCGTCAGGGACCGCGTCCAGGCCGTCGTCATGGCCTACGACCTTGGTCTCGTTCACCCCCGCCCCTCAGCCTGAAGTCGCATCCGAAAGCCCCGACGTGCGGGCGACGCCCGGCCGGTCTCCGCGACCTAGCCTTGGTGACAGGTAGTGAGCGAACGACATCCAAGGCAGGTGAAGGAAATGTTCTGGTCACGTCGAGTGCGCAAGAACGAGGCATGGGAGGGCGTCGTCACCGCCAAGTCCCGCAACATGCCCGACGGGTCGAATCTCTACCACTACGTCGAGATCGCCCTTCCGGACGGCAAGGCAAGGAAGATCCGTGTCAAGGGTTCCCTCTGGGACTCCCTGCGCCCCGGCGACAAGGTCGTCAAGCGGACCGGCTCCGAACCGGTCAGGAAATGACGCCGGCCCGCAGGAGCGTCGGACTGTTCGGCGTCATCTCCAGCCTGTTCCCCAGTCCATGGAGGTGGGCGCCGCGATCGCGGTGGACCACGACATCGACACCACCACCGAGGGCCCCGCCTGAGGAGGTTGCGGCGAAAGGAGGGCCAAAGATCGGCGCCGTCGGTCATCATGTGAGCATGGCGGGCGAGCGGCACGGGCAGGGCGAGGTGGACGGCGTGGCCGGTCCACCGGAGCGCGAGGGCTGAGGTCGTGTTCCGTCCCGAGCAGCTCGCCGAGATCACCGTCGAGGTCGTGCAGGAGAAGGCCCGGGTCCGCGGTGGCAGCGGGTTCTTCGTCGCGCCGGGCCACGTGCTGACGTGCGCGCACGTGGTCGGGCGCGGATCGGGCGCCGACGAGGTCCAGAGCCGGGTGCGGATCCGCTGGAACGGGGCCGAGTACCCTGCGACCGTGATCGCCTCGGCGCCGAACCGGCCGGGCGGTGACGTGTGGCCGCATCCCGATCTGGCGCTCGTCCGGCTCGACGATCCGCCCGCCGGGCACGACTGCGCCCCGCTGGCCGACCGGGAACCCGCGGCGGGCGCGGCGCTGCACGCCGTGGGCTTCCAGACCATCTACAGCTCGCCGGCGGCCCTCGCGCCGGTGGCGCTGGAGTACGTCGGTCCGCTCGAGGGATTCCACCGCGTGAAGGGCGACGAGATCCCGCGGGGGACCTCCGGCGGCCCCGTCCTGGACCTGGCGACGGGCCGGGTGTGCGGAGTGGCCAAGACGAGCAGGAACGACAGGCGCGTGCTCGGCGGCCTGGTCGTGCCCGTCCACGCGTTCACGCGCCTGTTCCCCGGGCTCCCGGACGATCCGTCGTGGCGGGCCCTCCCCTCCCACATCCATCGCTCGTTCCCGCTGGCCGCGCTCCTGCGCGCCGAAGAGGAGGACGAGCTGCGGGCGCTGTGCCGGATCCTCCCCGACCCGGCCGACGCCGAGGGCCTCTACCGGGCGGCGGTCGGTGATCTCGGGCCCCGCCCCCACGGCAGGCTGAGGGACCTCGCCGATCTGGTCGGCGCGGTCTCCGACACGGTGTCCCGCCAGGACGGCATGCCCGCGCTGCTGGCGCTGCTGGGTCTGCTCGCCGACTCAGCTCCGCCGCATCCGGCACGGCGGCTGGAGTCGCTGGCCTCCACGGTCGCCGCCCGGATCGGCAAGGCCGAGACCTGGACGAAGTGGCGGAGAAAAGAACCTCCGCCGGACGACCGCCCATCCCTGGAGGTCTGGCTGAGCCCGAGCACCGGCGGACCGCGCCGGTACCGCGTCGCCGTCTGGCTGTGCCACTCCGACGGCCGCACCCCCGTCATGAAACACGCCGGTGACGTCCCCAGGACCCTCTCCCAGATCAGGTCCGGCCTCGGCGACCTCCTGGGCCCGCACCTGGACGAGCAGACGGCGGCCCCGCACGACATCACCATCGCGTTCGTCCTGCCGAGACCGCTGCTGTCCGAGCCCGTCGAGTCCTGGCATCTGGGCCACGCCTACGCGCCCCTCGGCACGCAGTACCCGGTCGTGGTCCGCAGCCAGGACCGGCCGAAGGGCGTGCGCCCCCTGTGGCGGGAACGGTGGAGCAGGCTCCAGCAGCAGAACGCCACCGGGGCCGTGGAGCTGGGCTGGATCGACTGCCGCGAGGAGCGGCCGAACGTCAAGTCGACCTACCAGTGGTTCCTCAACCGGAAGGACCGCGTCGTCCTGGCCCTGGCCAGCGACATGTCCGCCACCCGCAGGAACGCGGTCGACGCCGCGTTCAACGCGGGGGTCCCCGTGGTCATCTGGCGGCGCGCCGCCTGCACCGACCACTCCGCGGACACCTGCCCCGGCCACCGGTTCCGGTCGGCCGTCGAGCCGCTGCTGACGGGCGAGAACCTGCGGGCGCTGCCCCGTCTCGTGCTGTCGCTGCGGATCGAGGCCGACCTCGCGCCCGGCGAGCACTGCGGACGGAGCATCGCCTTCCTCGTGGACGATCCCGATCGCCTGCCGATGACCTCTGTCCATGATCTACGTAGTCCCGATCAGGAGGCCTGACCTTGTCCATGCCTGAGTGGCTGGTCTTCCGCGGCACGCGGGAGCCGCACAACGGGATCGACCGGCTCCCGCCGCCGCCGGCCTGGCGCGCCTTCGACGGTCCCGTCGAGCCGAGGGCCGCGGCGTCCCTCGCCTGGAAGGCCGCCGACCTGGAACGGGCCGTCAGCTACGAGACCGCTCCCGAGACCCTCGAGATCATCAACGCGGCGCTGTTCCTGCGGCGCCCGCTGCTGGTCACCGGCAAACCGGGCGTCGGGAAGTCAAGTCTCTCCCTCGCCGTCGCCCACGAGCTCGAACTGGGCCCGGTGCTGCGCTGGCCGATCACCAGCAGGTCGGTGCTCTCCGACGGTCTCTACCGGTACGACGCCCTGAGCAGGCTGCAGGACGTCAACCTTCCCGAGACGCGGACGGACATCGGCGACTATCTGACGCTCGGACCCCTCGGCACCGCGCTCCTGCCGTCGGAACGGCCCCGCGTCCTGCTCGTCGACGAACTCGACAAGAGCGACATGGACTTCCCCAACGACCTGCTCACGGTCTTCGAGGAGGGCTACTACGAGATCCCCGAGCTCCAGCGCATAGCCAGGATCCAGCCCGAGGTGACGGTCGCCACCGCGGACCCGGGCGAGACCGCGTCGGTCCGTTCCGGCAGGGTCCAGTGCGCGGCGTTCCCCCTGGTCGTCCTGACCAGCAACAACGAGAGGGAGTTCCCTCCGGCGTTCCTGCGGCGCTGCATCCAGCTCCACCTCGAGCCGCCGGGTCCCGAGCGGCTCGCCAGGATCGTCGCCCACCGTCTCGGCCCGGACGGGGCACGGGACAGCCAGGCTCTCATCCGCCGCTTCCTCGACCTCCAGAAGGAACGCGACCTGGCCACCGACCAGCTCCTCAACGCCCTCTACATCTCCCTCAACATCGGTGCGACCGAAGGCCCCGCCAGGACCAAGCTCGCCGAACAGCTCTTCCAGCAGCTCCAGAACACCGCCGAGCTGTGAGGGCCGACGCGGCCCTGCTGCGGGCGCTGGAGACGGCCGGGCTGAACCCCGGCCCGGAGGAGCTGGCCGACGCCCTCTGGCTCGCGATCCAGATCTCCGCCCCAGGGCCCGCGGCGGATCCGCCCGCGCCGCCCGCGCGGAACGTCGCACGCCGTCTGCTGTCGGCCGGGCTCGCGAGGGTCCGGCCGGTGCGGCCGCCGGACGGGCACCTCGCGCTGCCCGCCTTCCGCGAACCGCCCCGGCCGCGGCCGCAGCGGCGCCCCCCGCGGCCGTCGACCGAGAGCGCGGCCGTCCGGATTCCGGTGGGACGGGCCCTGCCGGGGAGCCTCGACCTCATGCGGTCGCTGAGTTCGCTGCGCCGCCTGGTGAACTCGCCCCGCGACAGCACGGTCGACGAGCAGGCGACCGTCGCCCTGATCGCCGAACAGAAGATCCTCGTGCCGGTGCTGCGGCCGGCCCCGGAAAGGTGGCTGCGCCTGGTCCTGCTGATCGACGACGGCGCCTCCATGGCGCTGTGGAACGAGCTCGCGGGCGAACTGACCCGGCTCCTCGAACGCACCGGGGCCTTCCGGGACGTCCGGGTGCGCTACCTGGGGAGTGAGGAGGAGCGCGTCGGCGTCAGGACGGCCAGGAAGGGACGGCTCCAGGACGTCCGCGGGCTGCTGGACCCGGCGGGACGCCAGGCCGTGCTCGTGCTCAGCGACTGCGTCGGGCCGCGCTGGCGCGGCGTGGCGATGGCCGACGCCCTCGCCCTTCTGGGAAGCCGGGGCCCGCTCGCCGTCCTCCAGCCGTTTCCGGAACGGATGTGGGAGCGGACCGCGGTCAAGCCCGTCCCGGTCCGGCTCGGCGCGGGCCTGCCCGGGCTGCCGAACCACCGCCTGCGAAGGCTCGGCGGAGCGGCGGAAGGAGGCGTCGCCGTCCCGATCCTGGAGATCGCCCCGCTCTGGCTGGCGAACTGGGGACGGCTCGTGGCGGGGACGGCCGCGGACGGAATCGAGGTCATGGCCGTTCACGCGACGCCGGGACGGCCCCTCGGCCGTGCCCCTGAGACCAGCGCTCCGGACGACCCCCTGGAGCGGGTCCGGGCCTTCCGGGCGGGAGCCTCGCCCGAGGCCTTCGCCCTGGCCGGGCATCTGGCCGCGGTCAACCTCGACCTGCCGGTGATGCGGCTGATCCAGCGGTCGACGGCGCCGGGCTCACGGCCGTCCCATCTGGGCGAGATCTTCATCAGCGGCCTGCTGCGCACCGCGGGGACGGGGCCCGCCGCCTACGACTTCGTCGAGGGGACCCGGGAGGTTCTGCTGCGGACCATCCGCAGGTCCGGGGCTCTGTCCGTCATCGAGGAGGTCTCCGCGTTCACCGCCGCGCGGCAGGGCGGGGCGGGAGACGTCGAGGCCTTCGCGCCCGCCGCAGGGGCTCAGAGCCGTCGGCTGGCGCCCGCGTTCGCGGCCGTGCCCGTCGCGGTGCTCAAGGAACTCGGTCTCGCGTCCCGCGATCCCCGCGAGCCGGGACCCGCCGCGCCGAGGACCGGAGAGACGCCGCCGGAACGCTGGTGGGAGCGGCCGGAGCCGGCCCTGATCGACATTCTGCGGTCGACCGTCCGGGCCTCGACACGGTACGGGCGCTGGCTGCCGCCGACCCGGATGGGTTCGGGCGAAGAGGCGCGCCACCTGCTCATCGTGCTCAGCATCGCCGACATGTTCCGGCAGGACGTCTACCCGCCGGTCGTCGTCGAGGCCTTCGAGCCCCTGGGAGAACGGACCGACGTCGGAGTCCTCCTCGCCGATCTCCTCGTCGAGCACTTCGAACGATGGCTCGACACCTCCGGGCCCGTCTTCCCGGCGGGGGCGCGGCTGGCCAGCTCCACTCCCGGAGAGCCTCCGACTCCGGAGCAGAGGGCTCTGGAGACGGTCGAAGACCATGCCGCGGCCCTTTCGCTCTGCCTCCGAACCCTCGCCCACCTCCGCCGGACCCCGGGCACGCGAAGCGCCGTGCTCGCTCGAAAGTCCGAGCACCTCGAGCGGCTGGCGCACGACCGCCTCACCGCCGCGATGGTGAGCCTGCTCCGAAGCTTCGTGGTCCGCACCTATCAGGCCGACTCGGAGGCGGGAACGCACCTGCTCCGGCAGCTGGACGACGGCCGCTCGCAGCGCCGGACGGTGGCCGAACTCAACACCGCCCTGGAGCGGGTGCGTGCGGCACTCGAAGAGCTGGCCTTCGGAATCTCGTTCGAGCCGCCCGGCCCCGGCGATCTGTTCGAGACCGGCTGGTCATGGGGGGTCTGCGAGAACGCCCCACCGGTCGACATGGGCGACCCGGCCGCGCCACAGCCCATGGGACTCGCGGCCCCGGCTCCGCTTCTGCCCGCCACCGTCACCGTGATGGAGGCCCTGAGCGAGCTGTTCCACACGGAGGTCACCCTCCTCGGGCTGCTGACCGAAGAGGAGCAGCGTCTCGCCATGGCCTTCCGGCTTCGCTGGGAACTCGTCGCGCAGTACTGGCGGACCGTCGGCACCCTGGGAACGGCCCGGTGGCCGGTCGAAGAGGTGCCCTG
This sequence comes from Actinocorallia longicatena, assembly GCF_039534125.1. Taxonomy (NCBI): domain Bacteria; kingdom Bacillati; phylum Actinomycetota; class Actinomycetes; order Streptosporangiales; family Thermomonosporaceae; genus Actinocorallia; species Actinocorallia longicatena. Next base: position 74,490 of record NZ_BAAAUV010000012.1, read on the forward strand.
GAGATCGGCGGACGGCAGGGACTCCCACCACAGCAGCCTGTTCGTCATGTCCCTTCTCATCGCGGACCAGAAGATCAGCGGAGCAGGGGCCGAAGGACGGCGCCTCCATCGAGTTCTCAAGGAGATCGACGACAGGGACACCCGCGAGGCTTCAGGACCGGAGACCGTTCGCCTGGACGGAGCCGAAGCCGCGGGTCCCGGTCCGCTCCTGAAGATGCCGGTGCCCGACACGCTCCCGCTTCTGCTGAAGAACGCTCTCACCCTCGCCGGCCTCGGACTCGACACCGAGGACGGCGCCACCGACGCCTACTGGGAACGCCTCGGGAGACGGCGTCACGAGGACGGACCGCTCCGGGGCCTGTGGAGCGGCGGCGCTTCCGAGGACACCGAACCGTCCTGGTCCTGCACCCTGGCGGTGGTCGAGGCGCTCATCCTGGAACGGGCCCGGCCCTCCCGGCGTCCCGTACCGACGGCCGGGACCTTGACCGGAGCCGCACGAGACCTCCTCAACGAGGCCGGGCTCCTGCTCGAGGACCTGCTCTCCGAGCCGGGGAACACGACGACCATCGCCACCGTCGCCGAGCTCCGCCGGACCCTCTCCAGGGCCGAAGAGATCCTCGAGAACCGCCCCGCGACCGCTTTCGGCATCGTCACCGGTGTTCTGCGCAGGCTCGACGAACTGGCGATCGAGCGCGCGGATTCCGGCCGGGACCGCCCCTGAAGCCGTCCGGGCGGCGGCCTGGCGCGGACACCGGTGTCCATAGCATGATCAGGTGCCATCCCGACGGCCTCTCCCACCCCCGGAGGAGCACCCCATGGTCCACATCATCGATCACGGCACCTGGCGGCTGACGCCCGAGGACGAAGGGCTGCACGAGCCCGGTCCCGAACGGCTGTGGAACGAGTCCTACTACTTCGACTTCGCGACGGCGGACGGCTCGCTCGCCGGGTACGTCCGGCTCGGGCTCTATCCCCGTTGGGGGAGGGCCTGGTACTGGGCGTGCGTCACCGGGACCGGCCGTCCGCTCGTGATCCTGGTCGACAACGACGCGCCGCTGCCCGGGCCGGGGAGCACCGGTGTCCACGCCGACGGCTATGACGCGACGCAGAGCATCGACCTTCCGTTCGGTTCCGCGACCGTCGCCCTGGACGGCCGGGCGGTCGTTCTGGAGGACGCCACCGCCGCCTACGGCGACACCTCCGGCGCCGAGAAGATCCATCTAGGGTTCGACCTGCGGTGGGACACCATCGACGGCGTCTACCCCTACAAGGACATCTCCCGCTACGAGATCCCGTGCACCGTGTCCGGGACGGTGACGATCGGCGAGGAGACCATCGCCGTCACGGCGTCGGGGGAGCGCGATCACAGCTGGGGCGAGCGCGACTGGTGGTCGGTCTCGTGGCTGTGGTCGTCCGGGCGGCTCGATGACGGCACGTCGTTCCACGGGATGCAGGCCAACCTCGGTTTCGCGATCCCGTGGCCGTCGTTCACCGTGCCGCCCGGCGGACGGATCGAGCACCGCGACGGCTTCACCGCCGAGACCCGCTTCACCGCCGAAGACCTGCCCGAATCGTCGGATCTGCGGGTGCCCGGCGCTGCGATGAAGGCCGTCCCGGTGGCGTTCGCGCCGGTCGCCGTCGTCTCGCCGGACGGACGCCCCGCGCACTTCCCGCGCGCCCTGTGCCGCTTCGAGGCCGAAGACGGCCGGGTCGGGCACGGCTGGACCGAATGGCATCAGCCGCCCGGCTGGCGCGAGCACGGCTGGTCCCACCTCGCGGCCGAGGCCGGCCGATGAGCAAAGCGATCACCGTGGCCGCGGACCTCACCGCCGAATGGCTCACCGACGTTCTCGCCCCGCACCTGGACGGCGCCGAGATCACCGCCGTCACGGCCCGGCCGGTCGGCACGGGCCAGGTGTCCGACAGCCTGCGCCTGCACCTGACCTACGACCGTCCGGCCCCCCTCGCCGCGACGATCATCGCCAAGATCCCCGCGGCCGCCGAGGCCAGCCGCGCCGCCGCGAAGGCCGTCCGCACCTACGAGGTCGAGGCGAGCTTCTACGCCCAGATCGCCGGCACCCTCGACGCCAGCGTGCCCGCCTGCTACTTCTCCGCCTACGACGCCGAAGACGACCGGTACGTGGTCCTGCTCGACGATCTCGCCCCCGCCGAACCCGGCGACCAGATCGCCGGCATCACCCCGGAGGAGGCCGCCGCGGCCGTCGACGAGATGGCCGTCCTGCACGCGACCGGCTGGAACGACCCGGATCTCGCCGCCCTGCCCTGGCTGAACCGGAACGACGCCGAGGCCTCCGCCTTCACCGCCGCGATGGTGACCGTCCTGTACGACGAGTTCAAGGCACGCTACGCGTCACGGCTGGAACCGCAGGTCATCGAGCTGATCGAGCGGTTCCTGCCGTCTCTCGGGAACTACCTCGTCCAGGAGGCGGCGGCCTCCACCCTCGCGCACGGCGACTTCCGCGCCGACAACCTGCTGTTCGGCGGCGCACGCCCGGTCATCCTGGACTGGCAGACCTGCGCGTTCGGCCCCGGCGGCGGCGACCTCGCCTACTTCCTCGGCTCCAGCCTGCCCGTCCAGGCCAGGCGCGACCACGAGGAGGCGCTCGTCCGGCGTCACCACTCCGGCCTCACCGCACGCGGCGTCTCCGTGTCCTGGGACGACTGCTGGGACGCCTACCGACGCTACGCCTTCCACGGCGTCATCATGGGCATCGGCGCCTCCACCCTCGTCGAGCGCACCGCCCGGGGCGACGACATGTTCTGCACCATGATCACTAGGCACGCCCACCACGCCCTCGATCTCGACGCCCTGTCCCTCCTGCCCTGAGGCCCAGGCCACGGCCCCGGCCGGGTCACCGCCCGGCCGAGGCCCTGACGAGCCGCTCCAGGGTGGCCACCAGAACGGCGCGGTAGGCCCGCCTCGGCCTCGGGGCCGGGTCACAGCTGGTCGATGAAGCCGTCCCGGACGACCGGGTAGGTCGCCTTCCACCGCTCGGCGTCCTCAACGGAGGGCGGCACCGGCGTCGCCCCGGTCCTCAGCCAGGTCAGCGGTCGGCCACGACCGCACGAGCCGTCCGTCGATCCGGTCGTAGGCCTCCGCGACCGCGCGGACGAGCCACTCGGCCGGCGGCTCGCCCCGTAGGAGGCGAGGCTGAGCAGGACCGGGATCGGGGCCTTCCGCTCCGGATCTGCGCGACCGGTGCGGGTTCGTCCTCGCCGACGCAGGGCAGCGGGACGAGCCCGCGGGCGGCCGCCGCCGTCAGCCACGCGTCGCCCGTCCCGGAACCGGTCTCCCCGGTGGGAGCGGCGTCGGCGGATTCCGTCCGCTCCGCCCAGGCCCGGCGGTGCGCCTGCTGCCAGGCGGCCGACTCGGCCTTCCGGACGCCGCAGGCTCGCAGCACCGCCTCGACCGTGCCCACCGCGGAAAGCTCTCTCCTGACACCGCCTTGTGGAGCGTGCTCTTGCCGATGCCCGCCCGGCGAATGCGTTCGGACGCCGGAGCCGGCAGCCTTGAGGCCATGACCACCGCGACCTTGGCCGCCATCGGCGCCCTCACCGGTGATCCTCACCGCCGCCGTCCGCCTTCCCCACGCCCTGGCCGAGTTCCTCCACGCCTGGTTGCCCGTCCTGACCGCCGCCCGCGAACTGGACTCGGCCCCGCGCGCCACGCCGACCGGTCAGGATTGAAGAAGCGCCGGCGGCCGGGCGGCTTCTAGCGTGTTCGTATGACCTTCATCGAGCATGTCACCATCGAAGCCGCCGACGTCGAGGCCGCTGCCCGTTTCCATGACGCCCTGGGCCTGGGCGAGCGGGTCAGGCTGCGGGCCTCCGAGGAGCCGACCAGCGGATTCCGCGGCTTCACGCTCTCGCTCACCGCCTCCCAGCCGGGGAACGTCCGCGCCCTGTTCGATGCCGGGATCGCGGCCGGCGGCACGGTGATCAAGCCGGTCGCCAAGTCGCTGTGGGGTGTGGGCGGCACCCTCCGGGCCCCGGACGGGACGATCTGGAAGATCGCGACGTCCGGCAGGAAGGACTCCGCCCCGGCCGCGAAGGAGTTCGACTCCGTGGTCCTCCTGCTCGGCGTCGACGACGTCGCCGCCACCAAGCGGTACTACGTCGACTGCGGGCTCACCGTGGACAAGAGCTTCGGCAGCAAGTACGTCCAGTTCGCCGGAGGCCAGGGCGCCGTCACCCTGGGCCTCTACAAGCGCAAGGCCCTCGCCAAGGACGCGGGCGTCCCCGCCGAGGGGTCCGGCTCCCACCGGATCACGGTCGGTTCCGCCGCCGGTCCGTTCACCGACCCCGACGGCTTCCTCTGGGAGGACACCGCGCGCACCCCCGCGCCCTGAGGGGCGTCAGCCGCAGAGGATGTGGCCCTTGTAGAGATGGGCGTGCTCGTCGTAGTACCAGGTGTCGGCGACGACGGTGATGCAGAGGTGGCGTCCCTTGACCCTCACAGGGCCGGCGTAGAGCTTGAACTTGCCGCTGTCGGAGTCGACGCTGCCCTTGTGGGGCTTCTCGTCGTAGAACAGCTCGTTGTTGAGCCGGATGGACGTCTTGTGCTTGAACTGCGCGTAATACCTCGTCTTGACGTTGACGGCGCAGTTCCAGCCCGACTTCGCGTTGTAGTAGACCCTGACGTGGCTCAGGGTGTTCCATTTCGACTTGACGGCGTAGGTCTTCACCAGGCCGCCCGAGCAGCCGTAGCCGCCCGCACTGGCGGATCCGGGGACCGACAGGACGAGCGCCGATGCGGCCAGGGCGGTTCCGGCGACGGCGGCGGTCCGGGTTGCGAATGTCATGCTTTCTCCTCCTTTTCGTGGCATCCGAAACCCTAGCGCCTGAAGATCGTTCTCAGCAGGTGCCCGCCGTGAGGTCGATGCCGGCGCCGGAACGCTCGGCGATGGGTCGACATAAGTGGTACCTCCTCGCGGTGTGGTGCGTCTGTGCGGCAAGGTCGGTGAACGGCCGCCGCGTGTCGCTGCGCGACCGCGCACACCCCTTCACACCGCGTGCGGACCCGGGGCGCGGGCCCGGGCCGGCCCGGGTCGGCCGGTGTGTCCCCGGGGTCCGCCTAGGGACCGGTACCAGGGCCCTCCCTGATTCGACCGGGGTGCCCTTCCAGGGAGAGTCGGGTCTTGCCGGAGATGTCGCGTTCGTTGAACCGTTCCTCCGGCTCCGACGCTCCGATCGAGACAGGAAGTGGCACAGTGACCAGCAGAGACGGTGGATCCCAAGACCTGGACGGCGCCGCGATGATCTTCGGCGAGGTGCAGTCGCGCCTGTTCGGCATCGCCTACCGCAGGGTGCGGAGCGCGTCCGAGGCCGAGGACCTGGTGCAGGACGTCTGGCTGCGCTGGCAGGCTTGCGACCGTGCCGCGGTGGAGAACCCGGCCGCCTACCTCGCCACGGCCGTCACGCGGCTGGCCCTCAACACCGTCCAGTCGGCGCGCGTCCGCCGCGAGACCTCGACCAGCCCGTGGCTGCTCGAGACGGTCGGCACCAGCCCCGACCCGCATCTCGGCGCCGAGCGCGGCGAGGACCTGGAGTCCGCGATGCTCCTCATGCTGGAGCGGCTGTCACCGGGCGAACGCGCCGCCTACATCCTCCGTGAGGCCTTCGACTACCCCTACGCCCGGATCGCCGAGATCATCCGGCTCAGCGAGGCTGCGGCCCGCCAGCTCGTCAGCAGGGCGCGCAAGCACCTGCTCTCCGGGCGCCGCACCCGGGTGCCGTCGGCCGAGCGGCGCCGGCTGCTGGAGGCGTTCGTCGCCGCCGCGCGCTCCGGCGACCTGGCCCGGTTGGAGGAGATCCTCGCCGCGGACATGGCCCGCTCCGCCGAGGAGGGCTCGGAGCGGACCTCCCGCACCTCCGTGCGCGGGCCGCGCACACCGGCTCTGGCGCGGGCCGTTTCCGGACCGGGCGCGAGGTCCGGCGGCAGGACCAGGGTGACGGGGTCCGCTCCCTGCTCCGTGGTCCTGCCGTGACCACTAGGGCGGGGACGGCCTCCGTGCGGGTGCGCACCGCCTACCTCCGGCTCGACGGGGAGTTCGCGTACGGGTCGCTGCGGGTGGCGGGACGGGTGGAGCCCGTCACGGGGGATCTGTTCGCCACCGCGCTGAACTCCATGGCCGAGGGCTGTTCCGGGGACGTCCGGGTCGATCTGGGGAAGCTGGAGTTCATCGACCTCGCCGGGCTGCGCGCCCTCCTGGCCGTCGCCTGCCGGCTGATGCTCCAGGATCGCAGGCTGGAGCTGGTGTCGATGGCTCCGCACCTGGTGGAGCTCATGGTCCTGGTCGGCTGGGCGGAGGTTCCCGGCCTGATGCTCATCACTCCGGACGCGCCGTCTCCGATGGCGCCGTCGCGGGTACGCCCGCGTGGCCGGACCCGGGAGGCGGCGCACAACGCCAGGTTCGGTCGGTGCCGTCCGGTGGCCGTCCGCGAGGAGACCGGCTGAGCACGGCCGAAAGCAGAGCCCGCGCGTCCCTTCCGGGATGCGCGGGCTGCGGCTTTTTCAGGCGGTTCAGCGGGTGGCGGCGGCCCTCTCGATGACGGCGGTGACGGCGCCCGGGTGGGTGAGGAACGCGGCGTGCCCGGCGTTCAGTTCGACGGTGCGGGAGTGGGCGCGTGCCGTCATGAAGCGCTGGGCCTCGAGCGGGATCGCCTTGTCGGTCTTGGAGATCAGGGTCCAGGTGGGCAGGCGCTTCCACGCCGGGGTGCCCGTGAGGGCGCCGCCCAGCGCGCCCTGGGTCACGGGCCGCTGGGTCGCGCTGAGGAGCCGGGCGGTGGACGCGGGCAGGCCGAAGATCGGGCCGAGCGAAGCGGGCTGGAGGTAGATGTCGGCGTCGCCGGAGGGCAGCGGGACGACCCTGATCGCCTCGGGGGTGATCAGGCTTCCGGGGAAGCGGCCGGAGATTCCGAAGGCGCTCTCGCCCTGCTCGGGGAGGAACGCCGAGACGTAGACGAGCGCCTTCACGTCGGGGTCGGGCGAGGTCTCGGTGATGACGGAACCGCCGTAGGAGTGCCCGACGAGCACGATCGGACCCTCGATTCCGGCGATGGTCGCGTCGAGGTAGGCGGCGTCTCCCTCGAGGCCGCGCAGCGGGTTGGCGAACGCGACGGCCGGGTAGCCGTCCCGGCGCAGGCCCTCGATGACGTCGTTCCAGCCGGAGGTGTCGGCCCAGGCTCCGTGCACGAGCACGATGGTGGGCTTCACACCGGGCTTGCTCCCGGCGTCGGCGGCCGTCGCGGACATGGACAGGGACGCCGTGACCAGCGTGAGGCCGGTGACGAGTCCGCCGAGACGCAGGCGGCGGGAGGTGCTGTGCGTGAACTTCATGTTGGTCTTCCTTTTCCGTGGTGGTTGGCGGAGAACATGGATGAGCGGGCCAGATGGCCGACCGTGGCCCTCACCGCGGGGCCGGGGACCCCGGCACGGACGACGATCAGCCAGAGGATCGCGTCCGAGGACAGCCGGGGAGCGAGGGCGCGGAGCGCGAGCAGCGTGCCGGTGTCGCACCACTGGAGCTCGTCGACGATGACGAGCAGCGGTGCTTCGAGCGACGCCCGCCGCAGCTGGTCGCCCAGCGCGGGGAACAGCCAGAATCGCTGGTCGGCGGACTCGGACAGCGTCCGGACGATCCCCGCGTCCGCGACGGATCCCGTCCCCGACTCCAGAGCCCGCCGCAGCGCGCCGAACGGGACGGTCCGCCGCACCCGTTCGCCCGCCCCGCTGAGGACGCGGATCCCGGCGGACTCCGCGAGAGCCCTCGCCTCACCGGCCAGACGGCTCTTCCCCGTCTCCGGCATCCCCTCGATGATCAGGATGCCTCCACGCCCTTCGCCCAGCCGCCGGATCCTCGCGGCGATCTCCGCCGCGCGTCCGTCCGGGACGGATCCGGCTTCGGTCGGTCGCATCACTTCACTCCTTTCGATCGCTGGTCCCTCGTCGACGAAGACAGGCCGGCTTCCCGCGCCGTGACGGTGGGGACGACTTTCCGCCGATCCGTCACAACCGGGCCGGGTGCCCGGTCATGAGAACCGAGCGATGAAGGAGGCACGCCATGCCGATAGGTGATGACGGCAACGGGTTCGACCTCGAGACGGAGGTCGTGATGGAACTGAGGACGGCCGAGGCGAGCCGGGCGGAGGAGCTCATCGGCCGCCCCGTCTCGGAGTGGCTCTTCGACCCGGTCGAGGAGCAGGCCTACGAGATCGGGCTCCGCGGCCTCCTCGGGGCCGTCGAGGAAGTGAACGGCGGACACCGCCCAACGGAGGGAGAGGAGTGAACCGCTCCGTCATGGCGGGGATCACCACGCTCGACGACCTCCGCGAGCACCTGCAGTGGGCGATCGAGCTGGAGCACGCGACCCTGCCGCCCTACCTCTGCGCGCTGTACTCGCTGGATCCCGGACGCAATCCCGAGGCGGCCGAGGTGGTGGCCGGGGTCTTCGTCGAGGAGATGCTGCACATGGCGCTCGTCGCGAACCTGCTCAACGCGGTCGGCGGGCGGCCGAGGCTCGACAGTCCCCGGATGCTGCCGCCACATCCCCGCGGGCTGCCGCACGGCGACCCCTCCCTCGAACTGTCGCTGCTCCCGTTCGGACCCGAGGCCCTCGGCCTGTTCCTGCGGCTCGAGCGGCCCGCTCCGCACGACGCGCCGCCGCAGGCCGACCGGTACACGACGATCGGCCAGTTCTACGCCGCCATCGAGGACGGGCTGCGCGCGCTGTGCGCCCGGCTCGGCGAGAAGGAGGTGTTCTCCGGAGATCCGGCGCGTCAGGTGCACGGCGGGCACTTCCGGAACACCGCGGGCCGGCTGGTGGCGGTCACGGACCTGGCGTCGGCGCTGACGGCGCTGGAGGAGATCGTCGAACAGGGCGAAGGCCTGCTCGGAGCCGAGGTCTGGGACGGAGACCGCGACGTGCACCACCCCGATCGGGAGGAGGTCGCGCACTACTACCGCTTCATGGAGCTCAAGGCGGGCCGCCGTTTCCGGCGCGGAGACACCCCGATGTCGGGGCCGACCGGCGAACCGGTCCACGTCGACCTCGGCGGTGTGCGCCCGATGCGGCGTGGCGCCCGTCTGTCGGACCATCCGCCCGGTGAACCGATCCGGGCCGCCAGGGAGGAGTTCAACCGCACCTACTGCACCGTCCTGTACCTGCTGGACCGGGCGTTCGACGGGAGCCCCCGGCTGCTTGCCGTCGCGACGGCCACGATGTACACGCTGAAGGCCCAGGCCATCACCCTGATGGAGATGCCCGACGGCGAGGGCATGACGGCGGGCCCCACCTTCGACTACGTCGCCCCCGAGGACCGCGGCTGGGGCGGGGGAGAGGGCCAGCGGATCGACGTGCTCCCCGACGGTCCCTACCTCGTGCGCGGGGGCCTGCCGCTCCGCCGCAAGATCAAGATTGTCTCGGAGTTCGACGACGCCCTGACCTGGCGGACCAGTGAGGACCTGCCGGTCGAGGAGACCTACGCGCTGTGCCGCTGCGGCCGTTCGGGATCGAAGCCGTTCTGCGACGGGACGCACGCCTTCGCCGGATTCGACGGAACCGAGAACGCCATCGTCACCCCGTACCGGGAGGCCCGGCACGTCCACGACGGGACGGGCATCTCGGCCCAGCGGGTCGGCGAGCTGTGCATCCACGCCGCCTTCTGCGTGGGCAGGAGGCGACCGATCGCCGAGATGCTCGACGACACCGCCGATCCCGACGTGCGCTCGAACATCATGGGACGCATCGATCACTGCCCCTCGGGCTCCTACAGCTACGCCCTGGAGCGCGGCGGGGAGAGCGTCGAGGCCGACCTCCCGCGGGCCGTCTCGATCCTCGAGGAGGAGAACGGCCTGGCCAGCGCGCTGTGGGTGACCGGAGGAGTACCGGTGCGCAGGTCCGACGGAAGACCGTTGGAGACCCGCAACCGGACGACCCTGTGCCGTTGCGGCCACTCCGCCGCGAAGCCGCTGTGCGACGGCACCCACCGCGAGATCGGCTTCCACGACGAGTCCGCCGGGAGAGCCTAGGCCGTGATCAGCTCGCGGGCGGAGGGAGCCTGCGGGCGGCGAGGCGGGCGGGGTCGGGCCAGCGGACGTCGTGGGCCCAGCCGAGGCGCTCCAGGGCGCGGATCAGGGCGGCGCTCGCGTCGATCTGGCCGGTGAGGGCCCCGTGACGGGCGCAGGTCGGCTCGGCGTGGTGCCAGTTGTGCCAGCCTTCGCCGAAGGTCAGCATCGCCACCCAGCGGACGTCGGTGGAGCGGTCGCGGGTGGCGTAGGCGCGGTCGCCGAAGCTGTGGGCGATCGAGTTCACCGACCAGGTGGCGTGGTGGACGAGGGCGTACCTGACCAGGCCCGCCCAGAACAGCGCCGACCAGAACCCGTGCCACGACCATGACAGGAGGCCGCCCGCGGCGGCGGGAAGCAGGAACGACGCCGCCACGACCAGCGGATAGGCGGCGTCGAGCCGGCGGATGTCGCGGTCGGCGAGCAGGTCGGGTACCCAGTGGGCGCGGCTGGAGCGGCGCCGGGCGGTGTAGAACCAGCCGATCTGCGCGTGCAGCAGCCCCCTCAGCAGGGCCCGCCGCCCGTCGCCGAAGGCCCACGGCGAATGCGGGTCACCGGGACGGTCGGCGTACTTGTGATGGCGGCGGTGCTCGGCGACCCACAGCGACGCCGGACCCTGCAACGCCAGGCCGCCGCAGAGCGCCAGGGCGATCCGCACCGGCCGGACGCACCGGAACGAGCGGTGGGTCAGCATCCGGTGGTAGCCGACGCTGATGCCGAAGATGCTGATGGTGTACATGACCAGCGCGAGCGTCACGTCCAGCGGCCCCACCCCGCGCCCCCAGGCGACCACGGCCCCGGCGGCCAGGACGATCGGCGGCGCGACGACGAGGACGAGCAGATAGGCGTGGCGGCGGGTGGCGGAGACCGGCACGGTCCCCTTGCCGTCGGCGTCGGGCAAGACACCTCCAGAGGAGAGGTCGAGTCTCCATTGAACGCAAGGGACGGGACGGGCGGCAGTGGCGCCACAGAGACGAAATTCTCACCGAAAGAACTGATTCGGCTACTCATCGTCGCCATCCTCTTGTCGGTCGCCCGGCGGTCTGACTACGTTCTGGATCTGTCCGGTCACCGCTCCGGGAGGTTCGCCGCATGCAGACAGCCACCTACCTCGCCGAATACGACGCCCTCCCCGATCCCGCCGCGGCCCTCGCCCGGCTGACCGGATGGCTGCGCACCGACTGGCGGGCCCTGTTCGCCGAGCTGCGCAGGGACCGTCCCGTGCTCGTCACCCCCGCCTTCACGCTGGTCACCTGCTATGACGACGTCACCGAGGTCCTGTCGCGGCCCGGTTCGTTCCCGGTCAGCGCCTACGTCCCCGCCATGGAGGCCGCGCTCGGCGGACCGAACATGCTGACCCGCGACGGCACTCCGATGGCCCGCCGGGAGAAGGGCCTCATGCAGGTGATGCTCGCACCCGAGGACGTGCCCGCGCTGCGCGCCCTGACCGGGGAGCTCGCCGACGAGGCGCTCGACGCCGCGGACGGCGACCTGGAGGCCGTCGGGGCGCTGTTCCGCGGCGTCCCCCTGAAGGTCTGCGCCCGGTACTTCGGCTTCCCCGGCCCCGACGAGACGACCCTGTCGCGCTGGTCGCGGGCCGTCATGACCGACGTGACCGCGAACTTCGCGGGCGATCCGGAGGTCCACGCCGCCTCGGTCGAGGCCGGCGCCGAGATGATGGCCTACCTGCGGGAGCTCGTGGCCGCACGGCGGGCCGGCCCTGACGGCTCCGACGTGCTCGGCAGGCTCGTGCGCACCCGCCTGCCGGAGGAGCTCGGCTTCGACGACGAGCGTCTGGCGATCAACGTCGCCGGGCTGCTGCTCGGCTTCGTCGAGAACGCCGCGGGCTCGCTGACCCATCTCGTGTGCCGTCTCCTCGAACGCCCGGAGCTCCACGCCGAGGCCGCCCTCGCCGCCGCCGACCCGGACAGGTTCGACCCCTACGTCTGGGAGGCCCTGCGCTTCGACCCCTTCCTCAAGATGATCGTCCGGTACGCGGCGCACGACCACGTCCTGGCGAGCGGCGGGACGATCCCCGGCGGCCGGCTGGTCCTGGCGGCGGTCGCCTCGGCGATGTTCGACGAGACGGTGGTCGCCGATCCCGCGGAGTTCCGTCTCGACCGCCCCGACCACACCCGCCTGCACTTCGGCCACGGCCCGCACACCTGTCTCGGCGTCGACGCGGGCCGCGTCGTCATCGCCGAGACCGCCCGCCGCCTCCTGCTCCGGCCGGGACTCCGCGCCGAGGGCGAGGTGCTACGGGATCGTGGGATCTTCCCCGACCGGCTCGTCCTCCGGCTGGACTCCGACCCCAGGAAAGGGGCCTGACGTGCGCTTCCCGGTCTCCGAGCAGCCCCGCAGCGCGCGGAACATCGCCTCCGACGGTGCCGTCAACAGGCTGCGCTTCCTCGCCCTCACCCGCGCCAGGCCGCTGTGGCGGCTGGTCGAGACCTCGCCGCCGGTCCGCAGGCGGCTCAACGCCCTCCTGATCGACCAGGCGGTCCGCGAGATGCCGGCCCGCCCCGAACCGCTCAGCACCCTCGCCCCCTACACGTCCTGGACGTCGCTGACCGACCGCACCTACGCGGGGCGCCATCTGCCGCCCGTGCCCGACCAGGACAGCGGCAGGCCCACCGTCGAGCGCGCCGCCGACCTGTTCACCCGGGAGGGGCCGATGGACCCCTGCCCCCGCTCGACGGTCCTGTTCGCCTACTTCGCCCAGTGGTTCACCGACGGCTTCCTGCGCGGTGAGTCCCGTGAGCCCCGCGACCCCCGCCGCAGCACCTCCAACCACGAGATCGACCTCAACCCGCTCTACGGCCTCGACGCCGCCGCCTCCTCCGCGATCCGGGCCCACGAGGGAGGCCTGCTCAAGAGCCAGATCATCAACGGCGGTGAGTTCCCTCCCTACCTGTGCGAGAAGGGCGAGACCAAGGCGGAGTTCGCCGCGCTGAGCGCCGTCCGGATGGAGACGCTCCCGCCCGGACGCCGCGACACCCTGTTCGCCATCGGGGGCGACCGCGGCAACGTCCAGGTCGGCTTCACCATGATGACCGTGCTGTTCCTGCGCGAGCACAACCGCCTCGCCCGGCTGCTGGCCGGGCAGAACCCCTCCTGGGACGACGAGCGGCTGTTCCAGACGGCCAGGAACATCGTGATCGTCGAGGTGATCCGGCTCGTCGTCGAGGAGTACATCAACCACATCACGCCCTACCACTTCAGGTTCCTGCTCGATCCCCGCATCAGCCGGGCGCTGGCCGCGGCTCCCTGGCACCGGCAGAACTGGGCTTCGGTCGAGTTCAACCTGGTCTACCGGTGGCACGGCCTCGTCCCGTCGGCGCTGAGCGTCGGCGACCGCGAGCTGCCGCTGGCCCAGACCCTCTTCGGCGGTGACCTCATCCCCGAGCCGGGCCTGGGCCGGCTCTTCGAGGACGCCTCCGAGCAGCGCGCGGGCCGGATCGGCCTGTTCAACACCGATCCGGCACTGCGCCCGGTCGAGGTCTCCTCCATCGCCGACGGCCGCGCGCTCGGGCTCGCCTCCTACAACGACTACCGGGCACACTGCGGATTTCCCCGGGCGGGGAGCTTCGGCCAGGTGTCGGGGCGTCCCCGCGTCCGCGAGGCGATCGCCGGTCTCTACGGTGACGTCGACGACCTGGAGCTGTACGTGGGGTTGTTCGCGGAGGAACCGGGGTCGCCGAAGGCGGTCCTCCCGCCGCTCCTCACGAAGATCATCGCCATCGACGCCTTCTCCCAGGCCCTCACCAACCCGCTGCTGGCGCCGCGGGTGCTCAACGAGGCCACCTTCACCGGGCTGGGCCTGCGCACCATCGCCTCGACCAGGACCCTCGCCGACGTCGTGGCGCGCAACACCCCCGAGGACCCGCGGCCCCGGTTCGTCAGCATGACCTGGCGGGGGGCGCTGCGCCCGTGACCGAACAGCGCGACGATCCGGCCGCCCTGCTGGCGGCCGCCCGCGAACTCGCCGAGATCGCCCATGTGCTGCGCACCGCCTCCGCTCACGCTACGGCCGCCCTCACCGATCCGGCGCTCACCGCCTCGCTGCGCCGCACGCCCGGCCCCGGGCTCCGCGCCCACCGGGCGCTGCTCGGCGCGCTCACCGACCGGGCGGGGCTCGGCTGGGCACTGACCGGAGGAGCGCTCGGGGCCGTCGGCGCCAAGCTCGGCGGACTCGTCAACGCCGGCTCCCTCCCGATCGCCGTCATGACGACCTCCCTGCGCCTGAGGATCGCCGCGGTGACCCTGCGCAACCCGGAACTGGCCGCGGATCCGCTGCTCAGCGCCCTCCAGGACGCGGTGGCCGCCGACAGCGCCCTCGGCTCCGCCCGGGCGCTGCGCGAACTCGTCAGGGACCGGGGCATGGCCCGCACGCTCAGCGCCATGGCGCCGATCTTCGGAGAGATCCTCGCGCTGCGCGCCCTCCTCGACCAGAACCCGCTTAACGACCACACGGCCTGGCTGATCGCGAGCGGCATGGGCACCGCCACCGCCGATCCCCTCACCGGGCTCAGCAACCGGGCCATCGCCAGGCTCGACTCCGGCCGGGGAGCGGCGGTGCGCACCGAGCCCGAACCGGGGGAGGAGGCCGGGCTCAGCACCCGGGCCTCGCTGCTGGGGTTCCTCGGCGATCTGCTGGTGATCCGGCCGACCGGGCGCGCGGTCCTGGAGACCGTCCTCGGGCCCGACGGGGTGGAGCGGCACGTTCTGCTCGCGCCCGGCATGCGGATGGGCGATCCGCAGACCGATTCGCCCGGCGACCTGCTCGGAGCGTTCAGCAGCACGGTCCTGGACGGCGGCCCCTACAGCCGGTCGCTGGCCAAGGCCGTCGCGGACTACGGACTTCCCGAGGGCGCCGAGCTCGCGCTCGTCGGGCACAGCGCGGGCGGCGCCGCCGTCATGAGCCTCGCCCAGGACGCCGCCTTCGCCGCCCGCCACCGCCTCACCCATGTGATCGCCATCGGCTCGCCCGTCGACTTCAAGAAGCCCGCCTCGCCGGAGACCTGGGTCGCGAGCGTCACCAACCAGCACGACATCATCCCCAGCCTGGACGGCCAGGGCGCCGGGAACTGCTTCGACCTGCATCCCGGCTGGTACGTCGTGGACTACACCGATCCCACCCACGTCTTCCCCGCCTGCCACAGCCTCGAGCAGTACACCGCCAACCTGACCCACGACCTGCCCGAGGCCCGCGCCCACATCGAGGAGCGGCTCGCCTCCTACGCGGGACCCGTCGTCCGGCGTCAGGTCTACGCGCTGCGCGACCACGCGGCCGCACCGGCGGGCTTCCCCTTCCTGACCGTCCCGACCTACGCGCACGCGACACCCGGAGGGAACGTCGACCTGCCCGCGGGCACGCCCGACGCCACGACGTTCACGGCCTGGTTCGCCGCCGATCCCGCCGCCGCGGAGGATCTGCTCGCGGCCGAGGGACGGGGCGAGGCGGTGCGGGCCGGTCACCGCGTTCTGGCGGTGCTGCGCGCCGTCGACCATCGCGGCGGCACCCTCGGCGACCACCAGGAGGTGACGCTCGCCCTCCTCGTGCACGACCCCTGGCGGAATCGGCCGGTCGGAGTCTGGCGCGACCTGCTGCGCCCGCCGGGGCTGCGGCGCACCGGGCTGCTGCCCCTGGACGTCGTGGTGAGCACCGTCTGTGCCGGGGACGCCCACCGGCACCTGTGGGAGGAGCCCACCTTCACCGCGGAGGCCAGCCTCGGACTCGGCGGGGCCTCGGTCAGGCTCTCGGTGGAGGGCGTTCTCGGGCTGACCGGCGCGCTCGGTCCCGGAGTGCCGGGCAGGGCCGCCGGCACCGTCCTCTACTCCGGTTCCGGCGGCACGACGCTGCGGTCCTGCCTGCACGCCGACGGCCGGGTCACGGCGCATCCCGCGCCGAGGGCTCGGCTGGCCGCGGGACCCGGCGACCATCCGATGGCCCGCCACCTGCGCGACCTCGGGCTCCACGGGGCCCGTCCGCTGCTGTGCTGGACCGGTGCGGGCCAGCGCCTGCGCCGTGACGCCGCCGTCCCGCTGCCGCACTCCTGAGGAGCCGCCTGTGCCGACCGACCCGCTGACGGCGCACGCCGCGACCCTGTCCGCCGACGCGGCCGCCGTCTCCGGATGCGCGCGGCGCCTTCGCGCCCTGGCGTCGGCGGCCGACGCCGCGTTCCCCGCCTGGTTCGCCGAAGCCGTGAGCGCCCATCTGACGGCGTGCACGATCGCCGCCGAGGACCTCTCCCGCGCCGCGGAGGAACTGGCGGCACTCGAAGCCTGATTCTCGATTTTTGCGATCTATGTACATGTTTCTTGCTTTGATCTGTCTGGCTCTTGCGTCGCGTTGTCCGGTTCATTAGGGTTCGGGCTGCGTCCTGCCTCCCAGGGACACATGCCATCCACCCCCCGTGGGGCGGCCGCGGGTTCCGTGGTCGCCGAACCAGAGAGGCAGCGGAACGCGATGCGTAGCAAGCGCAGGCGAATGAGACTTCTCGCCGTGACGGCGATGATGGGACTGGCCGGGGCACTCGCCTCGGTCGTCCCGGCGGCCCCGGCCGGTGCGGCCGGAGGACCCGATCTCGCGCTGGGGAAGACGGCCACCGCCAGCAGCTCGAACAATCCCTACGGCCCGGGCAACGTCGACGACGGCAACCAGGGCACCTACTGGGAGAGCTCCGGGACGACCCTGCCGCAGTGGGTCCAGGTCGACCTCGGTTCGTCGGCGAGCGTCGACCAGGTGGTGCTGAGGCTTCCCGCCGGATGGGAGGCCAGGACGCAGACGCTCTCGGTGCAGGGGAGCACCAACGGCACCGCGTTCAGCACCCTCGCCGGATCGGCGGGCTACTCCTTCAACCCCGCCTCGAACAACGTCGTGACCATCGACTTCACCGCCGCGAACGTGCGGTACGTGCGGGTGAACGTGACGGCGAACACCGGATGGGCCGCCGCCCAGCTGTCGGAACTGGAGATCCACGGGGCGGGAACGACGCCCGACGGGACCAACCTGGCCCAGGGCAGGACCTTCTCCGCGGGCAGCACCTCGGGCGGGCTGCCGGCCTCCAACGCCGGTGACGGGAACCAGGCGACCTACTGGGAGAGCGCGAACAACGCCCTGCCGCAGTGGATCCAGGTCGACCTCGGCGGCGTGGTCGCGGTGAACCGCGCCGTGCTGAAGCTGCCGCCGGGATGGGAGACCAGGACGCAGACGCTGACCGTCCAGGGGAGCACGAGCGGTTCGGGCTTCTCCGACCTGCTGCCGTCGGCCGGCTACAGCTTCAACCCGGCGACCGCCAACACCGTGACGGTCGACTTCACGGCGACCACGACGCGCTACCTCCGCGTCGCCATCAGCGCCAACAACGGCTGGCCCGCGGGTCAGCTCTCCGAGCTCGAGGTCTACGGTCCCGGCGGCCCCGTCGACGGCACCCCGCCGACCGCGCCCGGAAGTCTGGCCTACACCGAGACGACCCCCGGTCAGGTCAGGCTCACCTGGACGGCCTCCGCCGACACCGTCGGCGTGACGGCCTACGACGTCTACGCCAACGGCACCCTGCGCGCGTCCGTCGCCGGGTACGTCCTCACCTACACCGACACCCAGCCGACCAGCGCCTCCGTCTCCTACCAGGTCAAGGCGCGTGACGCCGCGGGCAACACCTCCGACGGGAGCAACGCCGTCACCCGCGCGGGCGACACCACCGACCACACCCCGCCCACGGTCCCCGGCGACCTCGCCTACACCCAGCCCGCCGCCGGTCAGATCAGGCTCACCTGGAAGGCCTCCGCCGACGCCGTCGGCGTGACGGCCTACGACGTCTACGCCAACGGCACCCTGCGGGGGAGCACGGCGGGCAACGTCCTGACCTACACCGACGTCCAGCCCGAGACGGTCACCCTCTCCTACCAGGTCAAGGCGCGCGACGCCGCCGGCAACACCTCCGACGGGAGCAACACCGTCACCCGCAACGGCACCGTGACGGGCGGATCGAACCTCGCCTCGGGCAAGCCGATCACCGCGTCGGGCGTCACCCAGAACTTCGTCGCGACCAACGCCAACGACGACAGCACGGCCACCTACTGGGAGGGCGGCGGCGGATACCCCAACACCCTCACGGTGAACCTGCGCCTCCAGGCCGATCTCAGCAAGG
Source organism: Actinocorallia longicatena (assembly GCF_039534125.1). Taxonomy (NCBI): domain Bacteria; kingdom Bacillati; phylum Actinomycetota; class Actinomycetes; order Streptosporangiales; family Thermomonosporaceae; genus Actinocorallia; species Actinocorallia longicatena. Next base: position 92,730 of record NZ_BAAAUV010000012.1, read on the forward strand.
TCGTGGTGAAGCTCAACCCCGACGCCGCGTGGGGGCCGCGCACCCAGACCATCGAGGTCCTCGGCCGCAACGGCTCCGGCTCCTTCACCAGCCTGGCCGCTCCCGCGCTCAGGAGCTTCAGCCCGTCCAGCGGCGGCAACGCGGTGGAGATCCCGCTGACCGGCCGCTCCTCCGAGGTCCAGCTCAAGATCACCAGTAACTCCGGTGCGGGAGCCGGCCAGGTCGCCGAGTTCCAGGTCATCGGCGTCCCCGCCCCGACCCCCGACCTCACGGTCACCGCCGCCTCCTTCACCCCGGCCGCGCCGATCGAGACCGACGCCGTCACACTCCGGGCGACCGTCCAGAACAGCGGCACCGCGGCGTCACCGGCCTCCGGCGTCGCCTTCACCCTGGGCGGCACCAAGGTCGGCACCGCCGCCGTCGGAGCTCTCGCCGCGGGAGCGTCCTCGACCGTCACGCTCGCCGTCCCCGCCAGGAGCGCGGGCACCTACCCGCTCTCGGCCAGGGTCGACGAGACCGACCAGATCATCGAGCTGAACGAGCTGAACAACGCCTTCGACGGCGCTCCGCTGGTCGTCACCGAGGCCCCGGGCCCCGACCTCCAGGTCCTCGGCATCACCGCCGGCCCGTCGAACCCGGCGGTCGGCGCGGCCGTCTCCTTCACGGTCACGGTCAAGAACCGCGGCATCACCGCGACCGGCTCGGCCTCGGTCACCCGCGTCACGGTGGGCGGCACCACCCTCAACGGCGCCACCCCGGCGATCGCCGCGGGCGCGACGGTCACGGTCCCCATCAGCGGAACCTGGACGGCCACGAGCGGAGGCGCGAACGTCACCGCGACGGCCGACGCCACCGGCGTGCTGACCGAGACCAACGAGTCCAACAACACCTTCACCCAGTCGATCGTGGTCGGCCGCGGCGCCGCGGTCCCGTGGACGTCCTACGAGGCCGAGGCGGGCACCTACCAGGGCACCCTGCTGACCGCCGACCCGCTGCGCACCTTCGGCCACACCAACTTCGCGACCGAGTCCTCGGGCCGGCAGTCCGTGCGGCTCGGCTCGACCGGCCAGTTCGTCGAGTTCACCTCCGCGAACCCGACCAACTCGATCGTGGTCCGCAACTCCATCCCCGACGCCCCCAACGGCGGCGGCATCGATGCCACCCTCAGCCTCTACATCAACGGCACCTTCGCCCAGAAGCTGAACCTCTCCTCGAAGCACAGCTGGCTCTACGGCGACACCGACGGCCCCGAGGCCCTGACCAACAGCCCCCAGCCCGACGCCCGGCGCCTGTTCGACGAGGCCCACGCCCTGCTCGCGCAGAGCTACCCGGCGGGCACCAGGTTCCGCCTCCAGCGAGACGCCTCCGACACCGCCTCCTTCTACATCGTCGACACCATCGACCTCGAGCAGGTCGCGCCCGCGGCCGCCAAGCCCGCCGAATGCACCTCGATCACGGCCTACGGCGCGGTCCCCGACGACGGCAACGACGACACCGCCGCCATCCAGGCCGCGGTGACCGCCGACCAGAACGGCACCATCTCCTGCGTGTGGATCCCGGCGGGCCAGTGGCGCCAGGAGAAGAAGATCCTCACCGACGACCCGCTGAACCGCGGCCAGTTCAACCAGGTGGGCATCAGCAACGTCACGATCAAGGGCGCGGGAATGTGGTACTCCCAGCTCTCCACGCTCACCCAGCCGCAGGACGCCGTGGGCGGCATCAACCACCCGCACGAGGGCAACTTCGGCTTCGACATCGACGACAACACCCAGATCTCCGACATCGCCATCTTCGGCTCGGGCCGCATCCGCGGCGGTGACGGCAACGCCGAGGGCGGCGTCGGCCTCAACGGCAGGTTCGGCAAGAACACGAAGATCAGCAACGTGTGGATCGAGCACGCCAACGTGGGCGTCTGGGTCGGCCGCGACTACGACAACATCCCCGCGCTGTGGGGTCCGGCCGACGGCCTGGAGTTCAGCGGGATGCGCATCCGCGACACCTACGCCGACGGCATCAACTTCAGCAACGGCACCCGCAACTCCAAGGTGTTCAACTCCTCCTTCCGCACCACGGGGGACGACGCCCTGGCGGTCTGGGCCAACCGGTACGTCAAGGACCCGTCCGTCGACATCGCCCACGACAACCACTTCGTGAACAACACCGTCCAGCTCCCGTGGCGGGCCAACGGCATCGCCGTCTACGGGGGCTACGGCAACACGATCGAGAACAACCTGATCTACGACACCATGAACTACCCGGGCATCATGCTCGCGACCGACCACGACCCGCTGCCCTTCTCGGGCACGACGCTGATCGCCAACAACGCGATCTACCGCGGCGGCGGCGTGTTCTGGGGCGAGGACCAGGAGTTCGGCGCGATCACCCTGTTCGCCTCGACGGTCGACATCGTGGGCGTCACCATCCGCGACACCGACATCTACGACTCGACTTACGACGGCATCCAGTTCAAGACCGGCGGCGGCAGCATGCCGAACGTCAAGGTCACCAACGTGAGGATCGACAAGTCCAACAACGGCGCCGGCATCCTCGCGATGAGCGGAGCCCGCGGCAGCGCGACCCTCACCAACGTCACCATCACGAACTCAGCGGACGGCGACATCATCACCCAGCCCGGCTCCACCTTCACCATCACCCGCCCCTGACCCCACCCACCCAGGCGTGCCCCCGACTCCCCGGGGGGCACGCCTCCCGCGTCTGAGGGCGGGCTAGGGCTGGAATTTGAAGCAGGGGGAGAACTCTGAGGTGCGGCCGGCGACTCGGGGGACGCCGTTGCCGGAGGTGGCCGTGAGCGTGACGTAGTGGCCGGGTTTCACGCGTTGGGTCATGATCGTGCTGCCGGTGCCGGGGAGGGTGCCGGCGCCGAGGAGGGCCGTGCCGATGAGGGTTTGGCCCTCGCCGTTGCCCGAGGGATCGCAGGTGTCGCTCGCGAAGAAGTCGATCTCGGTCGTCTCCGACGCGGAGGGGTCCTCGCGGAAGCTCGCGGTGTCCCAGCCGACGCTCGAGACGCCCAGCGAGTTCGTGATTCCGGTGACCAGCGGATAGTTCTGAAGGCCGTTGGGACCGGCGTCGGAGTCGTGGTCGTCGTTGGGCAGCACCGCGCCGTCGCGGCTCAGGTCAATGCCGAGACCGCCGTTGTCATGGATGCTGTTCCGCACGACGGCGTTGAGCACGCCGCTGTCGACGGCGACACCGGCGCCGTCGTTGTCGGCGATCACGTTGGGCCTGAAACCGGCCCTGCCGGCGCCGCCGACCTGTGTGGCGTCCCCGCCGAGGATCTGAACGCCGTCACCGCCGACGCCGAGGTTCGCGGCGTTGCCGAGATCGACCGTGCCCGTCGCGTCGGTACCGATGTGGTTGCCCCACACGACGTTCCCGACCCCCTTCCTGGGGTCGGACTCATCGTCGATCGAGATCCCGTAGAACCTGTTGCCGGAGATCACGTTGCCGGCGTGTTCCGCGTCTCCGCCGACGATGTTCAGGCTGCCGGTGACATGGACGCCGCCGAAGTTCTCCAACGGGATCGTCTGCCCGGCGTCGGTGCCGATCGTGTTGTGCGTGACGAGGTTCCCGTCGCCGGCCAGGTCGACGCCGGGGCCGGTGACGGTGTTGGCGATCTGGTTGCCGCCGAGGTCCGCCGTGCTGCCGATGGCGTTCCCGGTCGAGCCCGCCTCGATCACCACGCCCTTGGTGTTGCCGAAGTCGTCCGAGCCGGTGCTGCCGGCACCGATCTTGTTGCCCAGGACCACCGTCCTGGTCGCCGAGCCCTGGAGGAGGATCGCCGGACCTCCGTTGGAGGAGATGAGGTTGCCGGCGCCTTCGAGGGACCCGCCGATCCTGTTCTTTTCGCCGCTCACGACGTTCACGCCGCCGCCGCGGTGCCCGCTGGACTTCTCCGAGCCGGTCGGGTCGGTTCCGATGATGTCGCCCTGGACCTGGTTGTCACTGCCGGCGATCTTGACGCCGTAGGCCTTGTCGCCGCTGAGCAGGCCGCTCCCCGCGATGACGTTGCGGTCCTGGGCGATCTCGCTGCCGATCTCGTTTCCATCACCGGTGACATCGATCCCGTCGCCCGACGTGCCCTGGACGAACGACGGCGCGGGCAGCGGGTTGGTGGGGGAGGTGATCGGCTGGTGGGTTCCGATGTAGTTGCCTCGCACCCGGTTGCCGTCACCGATTACCTTGATCCCGTCGTCGCCGGCCTTGCCGATCAGAAGGCCGCTGATCGACGAGCCGTACGTGTTGACGACGAGTCCGTTCGTGGCGTCGGACGCGTGGATCCAGATCTGGATCCACGCGGGCGAGGTCGCGGTCGCGGCGGCGGCTCCCGGTTGCGTGTATCCGCGGACGTTCACCGGATCGGTGATCTCCGGCAGGTCGGACTCCAGCGTGATCGAGAACGGGCCGGGCCCCAGGGGACCCGTGGTCGGAAGGTCGAACTCGATCGCGTCCGCGGGGCAGACGGCCGGGGCCAGGGAGTTGGCGTTCGCGTCCAGGATCGCCCGGCGAAGGCTGTCGGGCCCGGAGTCGTCGGTGTTGAGGACTCTGAACACCGATGGGCCAGGACACGCCGCGGCTCCGGCCGGCGCCGCCCCGACGGCCGCCGACACCACGAGGACGACGGCGGTCAGCGAGGACGTCACCTCCGAAAGCCTGAGTCTCATCATCGGAGCCGTCCTCGCGCGCCGCGCGGAGGACGGCCGGTCTGTGCGTCTGTCTTCCATGGAGCCCAGCGTCGTCACGGACGCCCGCGCCGTCGTTGCGCGTCCGCGCAGGACCCTTGGCATTGCGTGCGGATTCGCGGCACTCCGCGGGCGTCATCGCGTGCGCGGCGCGGAAGGCCCGGCTGAAGTCGGCCGGGCTGGTGAAGCCCCACCTCGCCCCGATGGCGGCGACCGGCCGATCGGCGAGCGCCGGATCCGCCAGGTCGCGGCGGCACGCCTCCATGCGGCGGCTCCTGATCCACCCCGCCACCGAAGCCCGTGGTCGTGGAAGAGCTGGTGCAGCGACCGCAGCGACATGTGGTGCGCGGCCGCGACCTCCGCGGGACCCAGCCGGGGATCTCCCAGCCGCTGAAGGACGAACCCCTGGACGGTGGTGAGCAACGCGTGCCTGCGCTTCTCGGACGTCCCCCATCCGGTGATGTCCAGCTCGCGTGCCATCCGCGTCGCCAGAACCTCGAGGGCGGCCGTCGCCAGCCGTGCCCCCTCCGCCGGGCTGTAGTGGTCGACGTTCTCCGCGAGCTGCGTCAGGAACCGGGCCGTCAGGTCTCCCACCCCGGGCGTGGGGGCCATCGGCGTCCCCAGCAGCTCGCGGATGCCCTTCCCGCCCAACGGCAGCAACGCCGGCGGGAACAGGAAGCACATCATCCGGATGGGCCCCCCGCCCGTCCCGCCGAGCCCACATCCGCCCTCACCTCGACGCCCACCCCAAGCTACGCCCGGCCACCCGCCCCGCCCAGCTCCACATCCGGCCCTGGCCTCAGCGCCAGGAATCGGAGCATGGCGGCGGCTATGTCGGGATAGTCCGCTCCCAGCCAGATCATGTGGCTGAGGGCGCGGCTGTCGATCGACCTCGCGTTGGGAAGGCTCGCGGTGAGGGCTTCGGCGTGGGCGTAGGAGACCGACCCGTCGCTGGGTGCGGCGATCACCAGGGCGGGCTGGACGGCCAGGGAAGCGTCGGCGGCCGTGCGTGCGCAGCGGTCCGGGGCCGCGAGAACACGGAGATCGTTGAGGAAGCCGGCGCTCGACCGCATCCGCGAGAACAGGTCGAGCAGGGACGCGCGTCCGGAGGTGTCGAGGTCGGCCAACAGCTCGGTCACGGGCCTGCAGGTGAGTTCGGGCAGCAGCAGTCGCAGGGCGAGGCGGGGCGCCTGGCGGGTCATCGCGTGCAGGAGCGACCAGGTGACCGCCTCGATCCGGGGATGAAAGACCACGCCGCCACCCCACCGGGTGCGGCGGTCGGGCCAGGGCACAGGCCCGACCGCGCTCTGCAGGATGAGCCGCTGCACCAGGATCGGATGACGGGCGGCCAACGACACCGCCGGGGGACCTCCCGCCGACTGCCCCACCACGGCGGCGAGCCGTCTGAGCCCGAGCACATCGCACAGCTCTGCGACCATGTCGGCGCAGCGCTCGGGAGGACAGCCTCCCAGAAGCGCGGGGGTTCGTCCGTAACCCGGCCGCGACGGTGCCAAGATCGTGTAGCCCGCTTCGGCGAACGCCTCCTCGCCCAGCGGGAGTCCGGCCCGCATATGGCCGCCGTGCAACATCAGCACCGCACGCGGACCGCGGCTCTCCAACCGGTACTCCATCGGCCCCGAAGAGAGCCCGGCCATCTGAGTCGCCCGCTCCACAACCGCCATCATCCTTGACCGCGGACCGGATCTCCAAGGCCAGGGGTGTGGCTTTCGTGGTTCTCAGGGGGTCGCGAAGCGGATCATGGGGCCGAGTTCGCCCTGGACGGTTTCGAAGGGCTCCATGCCCAGGCGGGTGATGACGGAGATCGACGCGTGGTTGGCCTCGTCGATCTCGGCGATGACGCGGATCGGGGTCGTGGCCAGGACGGCGCGTGCAGCCTCGGTGGCGTAGCCCTTGCCCCAGGCGGTGGGGTCGAGGCTGTAGATGAGTTCCCACGCGTCGATCTCGTCGTGGAGGCGGATGCCTGCTGTGCCGATGAGGGGACCGGTCGCTGATTCGCGGAGGGTCCACAGGCCGTGTCCGTGGGCGGCGAAGGAGGCGTCGCTGGCCGTGAGAGCGGCTTCGAGCTGTTCTTCGGTGGGGGCCAGGCCGTCGAAGAGGTAGGCCTTGACCTCGGCACGGGACCAGTGGGCGCGCAGCGCGTCGAGGTCTTCGCGCCGCAGGGGTCGGAGGGTCAAGCGTTCTGTTCTCACAGAATCAACCTTACTTCGTAAAGGCCCCGGGCGTGTGCTGCGAGCTGTTCTCTGGTGGTAAGGACTGCATCGTGATGCTGCGCCTGGCGGAGAAGGCGTTCGCTCCGGCGCCGGTTCCGTTTCCGGTGATGCATGTGGACACCGGTCACAATTTCGATGAGGTTATCGGGATCGGAAGGTCGCCGAGCTGGGTCTGCGGCTGGTGGTGCGTCGACGGCGGGCAGATCATGCCCGCCTGACGGCCGTCAGCGCATCGGGGTGGACAGGAAGGCGGCGAAGGTGATGTCGGTCAGCTTGTCCGTCACCTCGTCCCGTTCGAGGGTGATGAGATGACGCAGGGACTGCACGAAGTTCATGCGCTCGATCATCATCAGGCACGACAGCGCGGTCAGCTCCGCGGAGTGCGCGTCGCGTCCCGCGTCCGCCATCGCCGTGGTCATGGCCTTGCTGAGCTTTCCCAGGATGTCGATGCCGTCGGTCCACAGATCCTCGCCGACGGTGTCGGGCTGGGTCAGGAGCCGGATCACGGCGGAGTGGGTCGCGTACAGGTCGCCGTACTCCTGGATCCAGGAGCGCAGCGCCGCGTGCCCGGCGGGGGAGGGCAGCACCATCGGGAAGCGCTCGGCCAGCTCCTCCACGTCGTGCATGGCGTCCCTGGCCAGGGCCTTGAACAGGTCTTCCTTGTTGGAGAAGTAGAGGTAGAAGGTGCCGTGCGACGTTTTAGCGATCTTGACGACGTCGGCGACCCGGACCTGGTGGTAGCTCATCTCGCTGAAGGCCGTCCGGCCCGCGTCGAGAAGCCGGCGCATCGTGTCGCGCCCCTGCTTGCGCAGGGCGCGTTCGCGCGCGGGGGCGCCGCCCGACATCGACGGCCGGTGCTGGACGGTGCCGTCGGTCTTCTCCACTGACATGCACCAAGGATAGCGGTGCCTGACATGGGCGTCGGGCTCCATATGGCCAAGATCTCATCCCCGACGAGAGAAGAGGAGGCGCCGTGTCCCTGACCGGCTCCGAGGCTGACGCCACCGTCACAGGCACCGGACGGCCCGGTATCGCCGGTGTCCTGGACCGCGCCCTGTCCGAGCGGCCGGGTGCCGTCGCGGTCGTCGGCAGGTCGGGTGAGCTCACCTACGCCGAGCTGGACGCCGCCGCCGACCGGGCCGCGGCCGCGTTCTCCGAACTGGGCGTCGGCCCGGGAGACCGGGTCGCGGTGTGCCTGCCGAACGATCTGGACATCGTCATCGCCTTCCACGGGGCGATGCGGCTCGGCGCGATCTGGACGGGCGTCGGCGAGGCGCTGGCCGTCCCGGAGAAGCGGCGGCTGCTGGAGGACGGCGCCCCCTCGATCGTCATCGCCCTTCCCGGCGTCGCGGCCGAGCTCGGCGACCGGTGGCGGGCCGTCGCCCTGCCGCTGTGGCGCTCCCTGGTAGCGGCCGCCGGGCGGCCCCCCGCCGTGGACGTCGACGTGCACGCCCCCGCCGCCATCGCCTACACCAGCGGGACGACCGGGCTGCCCCGCGGTATCGTGCACAGCCAGCACAACCTCCTGCTGCCCGGCGAGGTCCTGGTCACCACCCGAGGCTGGGGTCCGGAGCTGCGCAAGGGCGACTGCCTGCCGCTGACGATCCTCAACATGATGGTCCTCACCACCCTGCTGACGGCCCGCGCCGGCGGCGTGTGCGTGCTCATGGACCGCAGGGACGCCGAAGGCGTCGCGGAGTGGATCGGCGACCACGGCGTGACCCACTGGAACGGGGTCGCCGCCCAGCTCAGGGATCTGGCCCGCAGGAGGCTTCCCGGGCTCGCCTGCCTGCGCGAGGTGTGGAGCGGCGGCGCCGACTGCCCCGAGGAGGTCCGTACGGCCTTCGCCGACGCTTACGGGCTCGTCCCGCGGACCACCTACGGGCTGACCGAGGCCCCGACGGTCGTGGCGATCGATCCGGTCGGCGACCGGCACGCCGCCCCGGCCAGCGGCCTCGTCCTCGGTCATCTGCTCGTCCGGGCCCTCGACGACGCGGGGGAGGCCCTGCCGCCCGGCCGGGTGGGGGAACTGTGCGTCTCCGCGCGGCCGGACGGTCCCTGGGCCGGGCGCTGGCGGCCGCCGCTGGGCGTCTGGAGCGGCGGCGCCGTCGAACCCTGGCCGCCGGGCCCGCTGCGGACCGGTGATCTGGGCTCCGTCGACGACGACGGCTGGCTCCGGGTCGTCGACCGCCGCAAGCTCGTCATCGTCCGGGGCGGCGCCAACGTCTACCCGGCCGAGATCGAACGGATCCTGCTCGCCCAGCCGGGGGTCACCGGCGCCGTCGTGTTCGGCGTCCCCGACGACCGGCTCGGCGAGCGCGTCGGCTGCCTGGTCGAACTGGACCCGGCGGCCACCTCCCTGGAGGAGCTGCGCGGCGTCTGCTCCACCCAGCTCGCCCGCTACAAGGTGCCCGAGCGATGGGCGACCGTCGCCGCGCTGCCGCGCAACGCCATGGGCAAGGTCGTCCGCACCGGCCTGCCCTCCCTGCTGCCCGTCCCACCGAAACGAGAAGAACGTGAACCCTGCTGAGCTGGAAGAACCTTCCCGGACGGCCGTCGTCACCGGGGGGAGCGGCGGCATCGGCCTCGCCTGCGCCGAGGTGCTCGTGGCCTGCGGCTACGACGTGGTCCTGACCGCGAGGACCGAGGGTCCGCTGCGCGCCGCCGCGAAAAGGATCGGGGCCCGGTGGGTCGCCGCCGACGCGGCCGATCCCGGCGGATTCGCCCGGGTCGTCGAGGCCGTCGAACGGGTGGACCTGCTGGTGCACGCCGCCGGGACACTGGCCGGGACCTTCGTGCGCAAGGAGCGGCTCGAGGACTTCGACGCCGTGATCCGGGCGAACCTGCGCTCGACCCTCGTGACCGTCCAGGGGGTGCTGCCGAAGATGCGGGCGGGCGGGCGGATCGTGCTGATCTCCTCCTCGTCCAGCGAGAGCGGGATGAAGGGCCGGTCGGCCTACTCGGCGTCCAAGGCCGGGATGAACGCCTTCGCCGAGTCGCTCGCCGCCGAGCTGGAGCGCGACGGGATCAACGTCAACGTGCTGATCCCCGCGCCCGTCGAGACGCCGATGCTCCAGGACGTCGCGTTCGAGATGCACGCCATCCAGCCCGAGGACGTCGCGGGCGTCGTGGGGTTCCTCGACGCGCTCGATCCGCGGGTGGTCGTCCCCCGGATCTCGATGCGCGCGGCCGCCGAGGGCCCGCTGGCCGCCCGGACCGTCATCCCGCCGAAGGCGCGGGCATGAGCGCGGCGGCGGAGCCGTCGTTCGGCGCACGCCTGCGGCGGCTCGCCGAGGAGGACCCGGACGCCTGCTCCCTGGTCGTCGTGGACCACGGCGGCGGCTTCCAGAGCCTGACCTGGCGGGAGCTGGACGAGGCGGCCAACCGGTGGTGCCGGGCGTTCGATGCCAGTGGAACGTGCGTCGGCGACCGGATCGCGCTGGCGGTGCCCAACTCGGTGGACCTCGTCCTCGCCGCGCTCGGCGCCTGGAAGGCGGGGGCGGTGCCCGTCCCGGTCCGGTGGGACCTGCCCGGCTGGGAGCGGGAACGGGTCCTCGCCGCGATCGACGCCGCCGTCGTCATCGACGCGGGCCGGCTGGCGGAGTTCCGGGCGCTCGCCGGCGCCCAGGAGAGCGGCCCGGTCGAGGACCGGGTGCCGCCGCAGCACAGCGGCATCTGCAGCAGCGGAGCCACCGGCACCCCGAAAGTGATCATCAACGAGCGTCCCGCGGTGTGGTCGCCCGAGCTGTCCAGGCCGTTCCTCGAACACTGGGAGCCGGTCGCCCGTCCGCAGGTCGTCCTGGTTCCGGGGCCGATGTACCACACCAACGGGTTCGCGACCCTGAACTCCCTCCTCGGCGGGGACCGGCTGGTGGTGCTGGCGCGGTTCGACGCGGTGCTGGTCCTCGACGTGATCGAACGGCACGGGATCACGACCTTCACCGCGACGCCCGCGATGCTCCAGCGCGTCGCGGCCGTCGAGGGCGCGGAGAAGCGGGACCTGTCGGGTGTCCGGTGGATCCTCCAGGGCGCGGCGGTCATGCCGCCAGCGCTGCTGCGCACCTGGTTCGGGCTGCTCTCGCCCGAGCGGATCGTCATGGCCTACGGCATGACGGAGAACCTGGGGCTGACCGCCCTGCGCGGCGATGAGTGGCTGGAGCATCCCGGCAGCGTCGGCCGCGGGTTCCGCGGCACCGAGATCAGGATCCTCGACGCCGGCCTTGAGGACGTGCCCACCGGAGAACTGGGGGACGTCTACCTGCGGTCGCCGATGACCGGCAGCTACAGCTACCGGGGCGGCGCCGCGATGCTGCCCGTCACCGAGGACGGTTACGGCTCGGGCGGCGACATCGGCCACCTCGACGAGGACGGCTTCCTCTACATCGCCGACCGTCGGGTCGACATGATCATCACGGGTGGGGCCAACGTGTTCCCCGCCGAGGTCGAGAGCGCCCTCATCGAGCATCCCGGCATCGCCGACGTGGTCGTCATCGGGCTGGCCGACGAGCGGTGGGGCAGACGCGTCCACGCGGTCGTCGAACCGGCGCCGGGCCCGGCCGCGATCACCGAGGCCGAGGTCGTCGCCTTCGCCAGGGAGCGGCTGGCCGCCTACAAGGTCCCCAAGACCGTCGAACTGATCGACCGGATCCCCCGGACGGCCGCCACCAAGGTCAACAGGTCGGAGATGGTGCGGACACGCGACGGCGCAATCCAGCGGTAACGTCCTTATCGCAGTTTCGGAGTACACTTCCCGACGGTGCGGAAACCCATTCCGCAATGGCCGTGGACGCGTTTCCACGGGCCGCGGGCAACGGAGGCACGACGTGAACGGCGGTTCGGTGGACGGCGACGACGTGACGGCGGAGACGGGGACCTGGCGGGAGCGCTCGGTCGAACGGTCGCTGCGTGCGGCCAGGGCGAAGGCCGAGACGCGGTCACGGCTGCTGCTGAAGTCGGCCACGGAACTGCTGAGTGAGACCGGCCGCGCCGACTTCACCGCCCAGGAGCTGGTCGAACGCGCCAAGACCTCGCTTCGCGCCCTCTACCAGCACTTCGGCAGCAAGGACGATCTGCTCCTCGCCCTGTTCGAAGAGATCATCATGGAGAGCACCGAGGCCTGGCGGGCCGAGATCGAGCTGATCGATGACGACCGCACCCGGCTCCGCGTCCTGCTGGAGAAGCTCTACGGCAAGCCGGGAGAGGACATCGGCACCGGGCTGAACAGGGCGCTGGTCATCTACAACCTCCAGCTCGCCGAGACCCGTCCGGCCGACTTCGCACGGGTCCTGACCCCGTTGCAGCAGCTGATCCGTGACCTGGTGCTGCGCGGCGTCGCCAACGGCGTGTACCGCGGCGACCTCGATCCCGAGATCCTGACGATCGTCACGCTGCAGACGGTCATGGGCGCCGCCAGCATGCACGCCCTGGGCGCCGAGTTCGCCGGCGGAGTCCTGGTCAGCGACCATCTCCTGGAGTTCTGCGTGGGCGGCCTCGTCGGCGCGCCCGCGGACCCCGGCCGGTAGGTTCCCGGCCGGGGCCGGCGCCTACTTCGGCGGGAAGCGGAGGGCGGCGTCGAGGCGGACGGTCTCGCCGTTGAGGTAGTCGTTGTCGATCATCGACTCGACGAGGCGGGCGTACTCCGCGGGGCGTCCCATGCGCGGGGGGTGGGGGATCGCGGCGCCGAACCTGGTGGTCGCCTCCTCCTCGGTCATGCCGAAGGCGGGGGTGAAGAAGGTGCCCGGCGCGATGGTCAGGACCCGGATGGCGCGCACGGCCAGGTCGCGGGCGGCGACCAGGGTCATGGCGGTGACGCCGCCCTTGGCCGCGGCGTAGGGGAGCTGGCCGATCTGGCCCTCGAACGCGGCGATGCTCGCGGTGGTGATGATGACGCCCCGGCCGCTGTCGCCCTCCGGCTCGGAGGCCGCCATGGCCGCGGCCGCCAGGCGCATCACGTTGTAGGTGCTGGTCAGGTAGGACTCCAGGGTCGTCCGGAAGCCGTCGAGCTCCAGGGGTGATCCGTCCTTGCCGACGAGGCGCCCGCCGATCGCGGGGCCGGCGTGGGCGGTCACCACGGCCCGCAGCGGCCCCATGTCCTGGGCGGCGGCGATCGCCGCGAGCACGTCCTCGGACGACGACGCGTCGGTGTGGACATGGCGGGCCCGCTCGCCGAGTTCCTTGACGAGCGCGGCCGAGCGCTCGTCGGCCACGTCGGCGACCACCACGTGGGCGCCCCCGGAGTGCAGCCGCCGCACCGTCGCCTCGCCCAGACCGCCCGCTCCGCCGGTCACGATCACACTGTTGCCGTCGATCCGCACCGCATGCCTCCACACTCGATTGGTAATTGCCTTACCCTAGTCGGGTAAGGCTATTGTCAGTCAATGGATCCTCTGTCAGGATCTGTCCCGTGGACCTGAGACCGAGTGGAGATCAGCAGCAGCTGACGGAGGCTTTCTCCGACCTGTACGGCGATCTGGTGACACCGGAGACGGTGCGTGCGGCCGAGCCGATCGGACACCAGCCCTCGCTCTGGAACCGGCTGGTGGAGACCGGCGCGGTCGACATGGCGGTGTCCGCCGAGGACGAGGGCGGTGCGGCCTCCCTGCTGGACCTGGCGCTGGTCGCCGAGCGGCACGGCCGGTGCCTGGCCCCGGCGCCGCTCGTCGAGGCGCAGGTCGCGGCCCGGCTGCTCGCGCGGCTTCCCGGAGCGTGCCCGGAGGCGGCGCTGGAGGCCGTGCTCGCCGGAGAGAGCCTGGTCACGATCGCCGTCCGGCCCCCGTCGGGGGGAACGGCCGGGCTCGTCCCGGCGGGCGCGGTCGCCGACCAGGCGCTCGTGCTGGACGGCGACCGCCTCCTGCTGGTCCCGCTCGCGGGCCGGGCGGAGCTGGTCAGGAACCTTGCGTCGCTGCCGCTGGCCGACGTGGCCCTCAGCGACGGCGACCCGGTCGTCCTCGAGGGGCCGGAGGCCGTCGGGCTGTTCCGGCACGCGCTCGACGAGTGGCGGGTGCTCACCGCCGCCGCGCTGTCCGGCCTGGCCTCTGCCGCGCTGGAGATCGGCGTCGCCTACGTGAAGGAGCGCAGGGCGTTCGGCCAGCCGGTCGGGGCGTTCCAGTCGGTCGCCCACCGCCTGGCCGACCGGGCCTGCGAGGTCGACGGCCTGGAGCTGCTCGCCCGCGAGGCGGCCTGGGCCGCCGACGCCGACCCCGGCAGGTTCGCCGAGCTCGCCGCGATGGCGCTCGGCTTCGCCGCCGACACCGCACGCGACGTCACCTACGACGCGCTGCACTTCCACGGAGGTTACGGCTTCATGCTCGAGTACCCGATCCAGCTGTACTTCCGCCGCGCCCGCGGCTGGGCGGCCGTGCTGGAGGAACCCGCGGCGAGCTTCCGCGCCGTCACCGGCCGCGCGGACGGGGCGCCCTGATGGACTTCGGCCTGGGCGAGCGCAGCGAACGCCTGCGGGCGGAGACCCGCGCCTTCCTCGACGAGGTGCTGACCGAGGAGCTCCTCCAGGAGTGCCACCGCAGCGGCGTCAACCACCATCCCCGTTTCTCCAAGGCCGTCAGCGAGCGCGGCTGGCTCGCCCTCGGCTGGCCGATCGAGCTGGGCGGCCAGGGGCGATCCCCGCTGGAGCTCCTCGCCCACAACGAGGAACTCCAGCGCCGTAACGCCCCGACCTACGGCATCGGCACGACGATGATGGTGGCCCAGGTCATCGCCCTGCTGGGCGAGCCCGGGCTGAAGGAACTGATCATCCCGCGCGCCCTGGCCGCCGAGATCGTGATCGCGCTCGGTTTCACCGAGCCGGAGAACGGCTCCGACGCGGCCGCCGCGGCCACCAGGGCCGTCCGGGACGGCGACGGCTGGACGATCACCGGCTCGAAGATGTTCACCACCAACGCCCACATCGCCGACTACGTCTTCCTGCTGGCCCGCACCGACCCCGAGGCACCCAAGCACCGCGGCCTGACGACCTTCCTCGTGCCGATGAACCAGCCGGGCGTGGAGATCCAGGCGGTCCGGACCCTGTCGGGGGAACGCACCAACATCACCTTCTACAACGACGTGCGCGTCGGCGACGACCTGCGCATCGGCGAGGTCGACGGCGGCTGGAAGGTGATGGGCGCCGCCCTGGCCCGCGAGCACTCCGGCGGGTTCGTCGGCGAACAGCAGCGGCTGCTCACAGACCTCCTCGCCTGGGCTCAGGAGACCACCGGCCCGGACGGCCGCCACCGGATCGAGGATCCCGCGGTGACCGAGCGGATCGGCAGAATCCGCACCGAGATCGAGGTCTCGCTCCTCCTCCAGCGGCGCGGCGCGTGGCTCGGCTCCGAGGGGCTCGAGGTGCGCGGCAAGGGCTCGATGGCGAAGCTGTTCAGCACCGAGCGCCTGGAACGCCAGGCCGCCGCGGTGCTCGAGCTGACCGGGCCCGACGCCCTCCGGTCGAGAGACGAGCCGACCGCTTTGCGCGACGGCGGGTTCGAGTACGCCGTCCGGCACGCCAAGGGAACCACGATCTACGCCGGAACCAGCGAGATCCAGCGGGACATCATCGCCCAGCACGCCCTCGGGCTGCCCCGACCCACCTGACCCCCCACGTCCATGGGAGCACGCATGTCCGACGCCGTCCTGGTGTCCGCCTGCCGCACTGCGATCGGCACCTCGTTCAAGGGGAGCCTGACCGAGACCACCGCCTTCGACCTCGCCCGCGCGATCATCGTCGAGTCGCTGAACCGGACCGGGCTCGGCCCCGGCGGCGTCGACGACGTCGTCCTCGGCGAGTCGATGTACGGCGGCGGCGACATCGCCCGTCACGCCGCCCTGGCCGCCGGGCTCGATCAGGTCCCAGGCCTGGCCGTCAACCGGCACTGCGCGTCGGGGCTCAGCGCCGTCGCGGTCGCCGCCGCGAGCATCGCCTCCGGAGCACAGGAGGTGATCGTCGCGGGAGGGGCGCACTCGACCTCGACCGCGCCGCGCTCGGCGTTCCGCACCCCGGGGACGGGCGAGTGGTCCGACGGCTGGATCCCGCCGTCCCACGAGAGCCGCCACGGTGCCCCGAACGACGACATGAGCATCACGGTCGGCTGGAACGCCGCCGTCGAGGCCGGCCTGTCCCGGGAGGAGCTGGACGGCTGGGCCTACACCTCCCATGTGCGGGCGGTGAACGCCGGAGACCTCGGCTGGTTCCGCGACGAGATCGTCCCGCTGAACGTGGTCCGCGGGGACGGCAGCCACGCGGTCTTCGACGTCGACGAGCATCCGCGCCGCTCCACCAGCCTGGAGAAGCTGGCCTCGCTGCGTCCCCTGCACCCCGAGATCGACGGGTTCGCCATCACCCCGGGCAACTCCGCCGGCGTCAACGACGGCGCCGCGGCGGTCGTCCTCATGTCCGCCGAACGGGCGGAGGCACAGGGGCTGGCGCCGCTGGCGTTCGTGCGCGGCTGGTCGACCGTGGCCGTCGATCCCCGGGTGACGGGGCTGGCGCCCGTCCGGGCGATCCCCGAGGCGCTCGACCGCCTGGGCCTGTCGGTCGCGGACGTCGACGTGTTCGAGATCAACGAGGCGTTCGCGTCCGTCGCCGCGGCGGCGGCCAAGCTGCTCAAGCTCGACCCCGCCGACGTCAACCCGGTCGGCAGCGGCTGCAGCCTCGGCCACCCCATCGCCGCCACCGGCGCGAGGATGGTCGTGAGCCTGGTCCACGAGCTGCGACGGCGCGGCGGAGGGAGGGGAGTCGCCTCCCTGTGCGCCGGCGGCGGCATGGGCGCCGCCCTGGTCATCGAGGCGCCGTCGACATGACGAAGACCTCGGCCGCACGGCGGATCGCCGCCTCACCGCCCGCCCAGGAACTGTCGCGCTTCCTCGACCAGGCCCTCGCGCAGTTCGAGCGGGACCGGGGGAGCGACAGGTCGCACGCCGCCCGGCTCGACTGGCAGCACCGGCTCGCGGCCGCCGGCTGGGCCGCGCCCCACTGGCCCGCCGAGTACGGGGGCCGCGGCCTGGGCGTCGCCGACCGGGTGGCCTGCGACCTCCTGCTCGCCGAACGCGGAGCGCCCGGCATCGCCGGAGTGCTCGGGGTGAGCAACGTCGGGCCGACGCTCATGGCGTGGGGGACGCCCGGTCAGAAGGCGTCGCTGCCGCGCATCCTCGACGGCTCCGAGCTGTGGTGCCAGGGGTTCAGCGAGCCCGAGGCGGGCTCCGACCTGGCCGGCCTGCGCATGGCGGCCGTCCGGGACGGCGACTTCTACGTGCTGAACGGCCAGAAGGTGTGGACGTCCCAGGGGATGGAGGCCAGCCACTGCCAGCTCCTGGTCCGCACCGACGGCACGGTTCCCCGGCACAAGGGCATCTCCGCGCTGGCCGTCCCGCTCGACCTGCCCGGGATCGAACGGCGCCCGGTCGTGCAGATCACCGGCGAGGCCGACTTCGCGGAGATGTTCTTCCACGACGTCCGGGTGCCGGTGTCCTGCCTGATCGGGCCGGAGAACGCGGGCTGGACCGTCACCATGACGACCCTCGCCCACGAACGCGCCGGGGTGATCACGGTCGCCTCCCTGCTGGAGAGCGAGGCCGCGGGGCTGGTCGCCCGGCACCGCAGGGGCGGGCCCGCCGCGCTCGACCACCGCGGCAGGGACGAGGTCGCCACCCGCTACACGCAGGCGAGGGTCCTGGCGATGATGGGCGAGAACAGCCTGGCGCTGGCCGAGGCGGGCGGGGCGCCGGGACCGGAGCAGTCGCTGATCAAGCTCGCCTGGAGCAGGCTCAGCCAGTCCCTGCCCGCGACCGCGCTCGGGCTGGCCGGGCTCGACGGACTGGATCCCGAGCCGACGAGCCCGGCCCAGGCCTATCTGCGGGCCCGGTGCAGCACGATCGCCGGGGGGACCACCGAGGTGATCAAGAACATCCTGGCCGAGCGGGTCCTCGGCCTGCCGAAGGAGCCCTGAGATGGCCGACAGCACCGACGACGACCTGAAGACGCTGCGCGAGTCCGTCCGGGCCGTGCTCACCGAGCGGGGCGGCGGTCCCGCCGACGCCGAGGACCGTCCCGAGGGCTTCGATCCCGGGCTGTGGACGCTGCTCTCCGGTGGGCTGGGGCTCGCCGGGCTCGGCGCTCCGGAACGATTCGGCGGATCCGGTGCGGGCTTCCGCGAGCTGGCCGTCGTCTTCGAGGAGTGCGGCCGCGCCCTGTACGCGGGGCCGCTCCTGCAGACCGTGCTCGCCCTCGACGCGGTGACGCACGCCGAGACCGTCGACGAGAAGCTCGCCGGGGACCTGGCCTCGGGCGCACGCCTGGGCGCGGTCGCCCCCGGCCTTCCCCCGGTGCGCGGCCGGGCGGACCTCGGGGTCCGCTGGTCGGACGGCGCCCTGACCGGCGAGGTCCGGCATGTCGTCGGTGCCGCGGGCGCCGACGTCCTGGTCGTGGAGGCGGACTCCGGCGAGCTGTACTTCCTGGAGACCGGGGCGGCGGGCGTCACGGTCGTCCCGGGGCCGGTGCTCGATCCGACCCGCAGGCTCGCCGACGTGTCCTTCGACGGGGCGGAGGCCCTGCCGCTGACCGGGACCGGCGGCGCCCGTCGGCTCCGCTGCGCGGCCGCGGCCCTGCTCGCCTGCGAACAGGTCGGAGCGGCCGAGGCCGCGCTCGAGGCCGCCGTCGCCTACGCGAAGGTCCGCACGCAGTTCGGCCGGCCGATCGGCTCCTTCCAGAGCGTCAAGCACCAGCTCGCCGAGGTCCTCCTCGACGTCGAGTCCGGCCGTGCCGCCGCCCGTGGCGCGGCCGAGGCCCTCGACGAGGACGATCCCGAGCTGGAGATCCTCGCCAGCATCGCCAAGGGCTGGTGCTCGCGGATGTGCACCGAGGCCGTCGAGTGCAGCCTCCAGGTGCACGGCGGGATCGGCTTCACCTGGGAGCACCCCACGCACTACTACCTCAAGCGCGCCAAGACCTCCGAGCTGCTGTTCGGGGACTGCGGGCGGCACCGAACCCATCTCGCCGACCTGCTCGGCCTGTGACAGGAGGAGCTGTGAGCAACACCGACAAGGATCTGGTGCTGTACGACGTCGCGGACGGCATCGCCACGATCAGCCTGAACCGCCCGGAGGTCGCCAACGCCCAGAACCCCGATCTGCTGCACGCCCTGGACGGCCTGTGGCAGCGGGCGGCGGCCGATCCCGGGGTCAAGGTGATCGTGCTGCGCGGCAACGGCAAGCACTTCTCCTCGGGCCACGACCTCAGGACCGGGGATCCGCTGGCGCCCCGCACGTTCACGGTGAACGAGATCTACGCGACCGAGGCCGAGCAGTACCTGGGGTACTCGCTGCGCTGGCGGAACGTGCCGAAGCCGTCGATCGCGGCGGTGCAGGGCGCCTGCATCGCGGGCGGGCTGCTGCTGGCCTGGCCGTGCGACCTGATCGTGGCCGCGGACGACGCGAAGTTCTCCGATCCGGTCGTGGCCATGGGGATCGGGGGAGTGGAGTACCACGGCCACACCTGGGAGCTCGGCCCCCGGCTGGCCAAGGAGATCCTCTTCACCGGACGTTCGATCAAGGCCGACGAGGCGCTGCGGATCGGCATGGTGAACCGGGTCGTCCCGGTCGGCGACCTGGACGCGGAGGTCCGGGAGCTGGCCCTGGGCATCGCGGCCAAGGACGCCTTCGCGCTGCGGATGGCCAAGCGCGCGGTCAACCAGACCCTCGACGTCCAGGGCTTCACGACCGCCGTGCAGGCGGTCTTCGACATCCACCAGCTCGGCCACGGCAACGCCGTCACGGTCAGCGGGCTGCCCGTCCTGGTCGGTCTGGACGGGATGAAGTCGGAGATCGCCCGGCGCGGCTGAGGCGGGCGGCCGGGCGGTGCGCCAGGCCGCCCGGTCCGCTCTCAGCCGGTGATCGGCCTGACCATGGACTCCTGGGCGAAGGACGCCACGAGCCGCCCGTCGGCGGTCCAGACATGGCCGCCGCCGAAGGCCCGTCCCGCGGACATGACCGGCGCCGATTGGTCGACGAGCAGCCAGTCGTCGATCCGGAACCTCTGGTGGAACCACATGGAGTGCGAGGTCACCGCCGAGTGGAAGGCGGTGCCGGTGTCGTCCTGGGACAGGCCCTCGACCGGCAGCAGCGCCGTGCCGATGACGGTGAGGTCCGTGGCATGGGCCAGCAGGGCCTGGTGGAGCCAGGGGTTCTCGGGAAGGGAGGCGGTCTCCGGGACGCGCGTCCAGAAGCGGTAGCGGGCGGGGCGCACGTCGCGGGCGCTGATGTCGGTGCCGCCGGCCACGCGGATCTCCCAGGGGATCATCGGCAGGTCGACGCGGGTCGCGTCGAGGGGCGCACCGGCGTCGGGCGCGGGGTCCGAGCGCTCGATGCCGGGTTCGGGACGGTGGAGCGAGGCACTGGTGAGGCTGACGAGCCGGCCCGCCTGGGTGGCGCGGACCCCGGCGGAGGCGAAGGTCCGCCCGGCCTGGTGGACGGTCGTCTCGTATTCCATCGGAAGGGCCACATCGCCCTCCCGCGGAAAGTGCTGCGTAAAGGACTTCAGCTCTTTTCCATCGCTGATGGCGGACAGGGCCATGATGCTCTGCGCGAGAATCTGACCGCCGAATACACGGTTGTATTCGAGCGGGAGGTTGTTGCCTATGAAGCGGCTCTCACCTGCGTTTTTGGGGGCGATGTGGTCGAGAAGATGTGCCAGTTCGAGTGCCATGATCGGCCCTTTCGTTTCTGGTGTCGAAGCCGCAGGCAGCGTATCCGGGCCCTTCGCGAATAAAAAGACTTCCGCTCGAACGAGCAGGCTGGTAATGTCATTACCGCTACGGGTCAGATCATTACCCAATCCCGAGGAGAAGTGACATGCCGTCTCGTGAGCTCGCCTTCCCGGTGTTCGACGCCGACAACCACCTGTACGAGTCGCGGGAGGCGCTGACCAAGTTCCTGCCCGACCGGGCCAAGGGCGCCATCGACTACATCGAGGTCAAGGGCCGCACGAAGATCGTCGTACGGGGGCACATCAGCGACTACATCCCCAACCCGACGTTCGACGTCGTCGCCCGTCCGGGGGCCCAGGAGGACTACTTCCGCAACGGCAACCCCGAGGGCAAGACCTACCGGGAGATCATGGGCGACCCGATGAAGTCGATCCCGGCCTTCCGCGAGCCCGCCGCCCGTCTCAAGGTCATGGACGACCTGGGCCTGGACTACTCGCTGATGTTCCCGACCCTGGCCAGCCTCGTCGAGGAGCGGATGAAGGACGATCCCGACCTCATCCACGACGTCATTCACGCCCTCAACCAGTGGATGCACGAGACCTGGTCGTTCGACTACGAGGGCCGCATCTTCGCCACCCCGGTCATCACCCTCCCCATCGTCGACCGGGCCCTGGAGGAGCTCGAGTGGTGCCTGGAGCGCGGCGCCCGCACCGTCCTGGTGCGGCCGGCGCCGGTCCCGGGCTACCGAGGCTCGCGGTCGTTCGGCCTGCCGGAGTTCGACCCGTTCTGGGACGCCTGCGTGCAGGCCGGGATCCCCGTGTCGATGCACGCCTCCGACAGCGGCTACAACGAGTTCCTGTCGGCATGGGAGCCGTCGGGGGAGTTCACCCCCTTCCGGCCCACCGCCTTCCGCCTGACCGCGCTGGGCAAGCGCCCGATCGAGGACACGATCTACGCGCTGACCTGCCACGGCGCTCTGTCGCGCAATCCCGACCTGAGGATCCTGTCGATCGAGAACGGCGCGGACTGGATCCCCCACGTCTTCCACGCCCTGTCCGATACCTACGCCAAGATGCCGGCGGAGTTCCTCGAGGACCCGATCGAGGCGTTCAAGCGGTGCGTCTACGTCAGTCCGTTCTGGGAGGAGAACTTCAAGGAGCTGGCCGGGCTCGTCGGCGCCGACCGGGTGGTCTTCGGCTCGGACTGGCCGCACCCCGAGGGCCTCGCCGACCCCATCTCCTACGTCGACGACCTCGCGGGACTGCCCGCGGACGACATCGCGAAGATCATGGGCGGCAACATGATGCGGCTGCTCAAGGTCGGGGACCACGCCGGATGACCTCGGGCCCGTTCGCACCGGCGCTGCTCGTCGAGAACAGGGGCCCGGTGCGCCTGCTCACTCTGAACCGTCCCGGCCGCCTCAACGCGGCCGACGGTGACCTGCACGACGCCCTCGTCGAGGTGTGGGAGCACTTGGGCAGGGACGAGGAGGCGCGGGCGGTCGTGCTGACCGGGGCGGGCACGGCGTTCTGCGCGGGCGGCGACCTGGACCACCTGCGGCGGATGCGCACCGACCGGGCCCTGCGCGAGCACGATCTTCGGATGGCGGCCGGGCTCGTCCGGGAGATGCTCGACTTCCCCCTCCCGGTCGTCGCGGCCGTCAACGGCGCCGCGGTCGGCCTGGGCGCCACCCTCGCCGCGCTCAGCGACATCGTCCTGCTGGCCGACACCGCCTACCTCGCCGACCCGCACGTGTCGATAGGCCTCACCGCGGCCGACGGCGGCGCCCTGCTGTGGCCCTCTTTCATGGGCCTCCACCAGGCGAAGGAGTTCCTTTTCACCGGCGACGCCATCGACGCTCACCGCGCCGTCGAACTGGGCCTCGCCAACCACGTCGTCCCCGCCGACCGGCTCCTCGCCGAGGCGCTGACACTCGCCACCCGGCTCGCCGCACAACCCCGCCATGCCCTGACGACCACCAAGCGCATCCTGCAGATGCACCTACGCCACCTGCTGGACCCGATCCTCGATGAGGGCCTCCGCCAGGAGTCCGCGAGCTTCGACGACCCCGAACACCAAGCCGCGATGAGAGCCTGAGTCCCACCAGTAACCTTACTGTGTAAAGGCATCGGCTGAATGCGGTCTGGGACCAACAGTGTCATTCAAGCGGCCGGCGACGTCATCGGAACGGTTCCGCAGGAGATGCGCGGCAGGCTGTCGCCGATCGTTCAGGCGCATCGGCTTCCTGGGCCGCTACGTCTTCACCCGCGCCGATCCGGGGACGGGGCTGGGCAAGCTCAGGCGCGGTCGTGGAGAGTGATGTGGTAGCCGTCGGGGTCGGCGAAGGTGAAGGTCCGGCCGAAGGGGCCGTCGATCGGTGCGGAGACGATGGTGTGGCCGTCGGCGACGAGAGTGTCGTGGACGGCCTGGACATCGGTGGCATGGAGCCAGATGGCGGCGCCGATGCCGGGCTGGGCGACGGATGCGAGATCGGTGCCGGGAACGACGTCGCGGAGCGCGAACGCGATCGGCTTCGTCTCGAAGACCACGGCGTGCGGGGGCCCGGCAGGCGAGCGGACAAGGCCGAGGTAGGTCTCGTAGAACGCCTGTGAGGCGGCGAGGTCGCGTGCCTGGAGCGAGATGAAGTCGGGGCCGGTGACGGGCATGGTGATACTCCTTCGTATGATGTCAGGTTCCTGACATGGCCATAGTATGTCAGAATACTGACATGGTCGAAGAGGGTGCCGGTATTGAGCTCGACAAGTCGCTGGGCTACCTGCTGAAAGAGGCCTCCAGCGCCTTGCGCACCGCGATGGAGGAGGTACTGCGGCCCCTCGGGATGAGCGTGACGCACTACTCCTGCCTCGAGCTGCTGGCCCAGCGGCCGGGCCTGTCGAACTCCGAGCTGGCGCGTGGCGCGTTCGTGACGCGGCAGTCGATGAACACCCTGCTCCAGGCCTTGGAGCGAGATGGTTATGTGACCAGGCCCGCGTCGGCGCCCGTGGGGAAGGCTCTTCCCGCACGGCTCACGTCCCGCGGCCGGCAGCGCCTCGAGAAAGCCAGTAAGGCGGTCCGCGACGTCGAGATCAGAATGCTGGCCGGCATGACCGAGGCCGAGCAGTCCGATGCGTTCCGGCTCCTGCGGAGCATGATTCATTCCCTGAGCGACACCAGCGATGAGGGCGCAGCACAATCCGAACGGCCCAGCCGCGGGTGAGCTTGCCGTGTTTAACCTCGGGCCTGCTTTCGAGCGCTGTAGTGGTTGAGGTAGTGACGTTCTGCGGGGTTCGGCTCGGCGTCGGGTTCGTGATGGAGTTTCCGCCAGAGGCGGTTTTCGATCCAGAAGCGGTAGGCGAACTGTTCGAAGGTCGGGGCGCACCAGTGGATCTCGGTGGCCAGGTCAGCGGCGTCGAGTTCGGGAGAGGCTTCGTCGTCGAAGTCGAAGCCTTCGTCCGGGTCGAGGTAGTCGAGGTGGTAGGCGAGTTCGGAGGAATGCACGACGAATGGCCGGGCCGAAGGCCGTAGGTAGAGGTACCAGAAGGCGCAGTCCTGTTGGTCGCGCAGGAAACGGACAAGATAGGCGCCCGGTTCGATGGGGCTGGCCATCGGCGAGGACAGGTTGCTCCAGCAGCAGGTGACCGAGACTTCGTCGAGCATGCGGCTCAGCTTGGCGTGGCTCTGGAAGGCCACGAAGTCGTGCGGCAGCGCGAGACCATGCTGCGCCAGATCCCCTTTGTGCCTGTCCATCGCGGCGACTTGCTCGTCCAGGACGGGGCCAGGGTCGCCGAACCATGAGAAGGAGCCCGTGAACATCGAGGCGTCGAGGCGCGGCAGGCTCTCATAGGGATAGCGCTCGTAGGTCCCATGACACGGCCGATGAATGCCCAGATCAGTCGCGTACCACGTAGCAGGGAACCGCAGGCTCAACGATGCGCTCCGTCTCGAATTGGGAACTCGCCGGACATCCAGGTGGCACCGGCGTGATCATGCGTGGGTACATCGTGATCACAGCCGAGACCTCGCGGGGATGAGTTTCCTGCTCACGTCAGCTTCTGTCGACCCTCTTGATGTGCTTTCGGCCTTCCGCACCGATCTCTATCGGTGCCTGACAGCCAGAGCTGATGCGTTGTTCGAGCTGACCGAGGCGGTGTTGTGCACCGACGGTCCGGTGAAGACGCTGGTGGACCTATCTTTGGCGCCCGAGCATCGTCGTGGTCATGGCGCGATGTATGACGCGTTGAACAACGGCCGGATCGTACTGGGCGGTGGACGTCTCGCCGTGGTTGCGGCCGGACGCCGACACGAGCCCTGACCGGGCGTTCTGTCATACCTACGGCAGTGGAAAGAACCAGCATCTGATGATCCCGGGCTGGCCGTACTCGTTATTTGCCGCGCTGGAGACCGGCCGGACGTCGTGGACCGCGTTGCAGGACGCCGTCCGTCTGGCTCCAGGCGCCGACGTCATCGCGGTGACAGCGGTGCAGGTCCGCGATGTGGTCGAACGGCTCGCCAAGGCCGGGCAGCACGAGGCCGGCGATCCGCCGATCATGATCGTGTTCGACGCCGGCTACGACGTCCACCGGCTGGCGGTCCTCCTCGCCGATCTGCCCGTCGAGGTACTTGCCCGGACCCGCTCGGACCGGGTCATGCGCCGTCCCGCACCCTCCCGCGAGGAATTCGACCTGGCCCATCCCCTCGGCGGCCGCTACCCCAAGCACGGCAGTGAGTTCGTCTATGGGGACCCCTCGACCTGGGGTGTTCCGCACGCTGCGACGGTCACCGAGACAACCCGCTACGGCACCGCGGTCGCCACCGCGTGGGACCGGCTGCATCCCCGGCTGACCCGCCGCGCGGCCTGGATCGACTTCCCCGACGAGCTGCCCCTCATCGAGGGGGCCGTGATCCGGCTGCAGGTCGACCACCTACCCTCCGGCGGCGACCCCAAGCCGGTCTGGCTGTGGTGGTCCGGCACCGGTGCCGAGGCCGATGTCGATCGTCTCTGGCAGGCCTTCCTCCGAAGATTCGATCTTGAACATACGTTCCGGATGCTGAAGCAGACCCTCGGCTGGACCCGGCCCAAGCTGCGCTCCCCGCAGGCCGCCGACCGGTGGACCTGGCTCATCCTTCAGAAGTGCCCACTCCCGACCGGTGTTCCCAAGCCCGGACGACCAGGACCAGGGCGACCACCCGGCTCCAAGAACAAGCACAAAGCGTCACGCCATAACGTCGGACTGGCCCTGGTCATCGGCGAAGCCTACGCACGTCCAGCGCACCACAAGAAGGGCACGAAGCTCCGCCGCGGAGCTTAAGAAATCACACTCCGCAACCATCCAGTTCCTGCACGTTCGAGGCTTACGCGAAGATCAAAGGATAAACAACGGCGGAGGGGTCAGGTCGTCGAGGCCTGAGAACATGCTCTGCGCGACGATCTGCTGGTGGCCGGGCAGGACACGCGCCTGGACCTCGCGGCCCTGCCGGGCGATCGCGGCGGTGACCGAGCGTTCACGAACGAACTGAACTCCTGCCCCTGATCTCTTTCGAGGTTGGGGGAGTAGGCGTCGGATCGGACCAAGGTCAGGGCAGCGAGGAGGCCATGGCCCAAAGAGTGGGGGAGTCAGATCGACGATCGCCATGCAAGCCTGTAGCTCCGGCCCAGCGAGGCGAGCGAGGTTTTTGTCGACGCTCTGGCCGCTTCTCCTAGAACTACCTTACTGCGTAAAGGCCCCGGGTGTGTGTTGTAGGCACCCCACCTTCATTCTTATAAGGACTAAAGACTCATCAATCAGAGCGGTCCGAGTCGGAGGGTCGTGGGGTGGCGACCCAGGTGGCCAGCAGGCGGAGGCCGTCGGCGCTGGGGTTCCGGGGGTGGCGGAAGTTGTGGTTGGCCCAGCGCCGGCGGAAGGTCTCGCTGTGGGTGGAGAGTTCGCCGACCAGCTCGCCGACGGCGAGTTACGGAACGGCAACCCGCGCAGCGTCCAAGAGGTCGAAGCGGTCGCCGCCGAAGCCGGAGCCAGCCCCGGCCAGGTCGCCCTGGCCTGGCTGCTGACCCGCGGCGACGATATCGTCCCCATCCCGGGCACCAAGCGCGTCACCCCGCCTGGAAGAGAACGCCGCCGCCATCGACCGCGCCGACGAACTCGACCTGGAATCGATGCGCTCGGACGGCGCCCTGTGCTCCCCGGTCAGTCCCGCTCGGCGACCCTGCGGCTGGACCCCCGCTGACCCTGCCGCTCGACAGCCCGCCACGGCATGAGCATGAAGCCCTGTGGGTCCGAGCGGGAGTGTCGTGGTTCAGGGGCGGGCGGCGGTTTGGCCTGCTCGGCGGCCGTAGAAGCTGCCGTCGCCCAGTGAGGTGCCGCTGGCGTAGCCGCCGGCGCAGACTCCGGAGGTGCAGCGGCCTGCGGCGTAGAGGCCGGGGATGGGGTCGCCGGACAGGTGCAGGACGCGGGATCGCAGGTCGGTGCGGAGGCCGCCGAGGGTGAAGCCGGCGGTGCAGCCGCGGAGGTCGTAGGCGGCGACGGGGAGGCCGATGGGCCTGAGCCAGCGGGGTTTCTTGCCGAGGACGGGGTCGGTGCCGTTGGCGGCGTGGAGGTTGTAGAGGTCGAGGGTGGTGCGGAGCGAGTGGGCGGGCAGGCCGATCTCGGCTTCGAGCTCTTCCGCGGTCTCGGCGACCCATTTGGGGCGGCGGCGGAAGAAGGGGGTGGCGGTCTCGGTGGTCATGGCCTCCTCGTAGGCGGTCTCGTCGAGGATCAGGTAGGCCTGGTCGTCCTGCTGGAGGAGGGTGAGCTGGGCGATGCGGCCGCCGTAGGTGTCCTCGGGGACGTAGCGCTGGCCGCGGCCGTTGACGAGGATGCCGCGGGCGAGCATCTGGGGGTCGGCGAAGATGACGGCTTCGGTGGCGTCCATGTGGGCGACGTCGGCGCCGAGCGCCTGGGCCATGAGGATGGCCCGGCCGTCGTGTTCCTCGATGGCGGCGGCGGGGCGGCCGAGCAGGCGGGGCGCGTGTCTTTCGACCATGCGGTCGTTGTAGGCGAAGCTGCCGGTGGCGAGGACGACGCCGCGGTCGGCGCGGACGGTGAGTTCGTCGCCGTAGCGTGCGGCGATGATGCCGGTGACGCGGCCGGTGTCGTCGGTGGCGAGGGATCGGCAGCGGACGTCGTACTGGACGCGGACGCCGAGTCGTTCGGCGAGTTCGACGAGGGGTTTCATGAGCATGTAGCCGCCGCCGCGGACGCCGATCTGTTTGCCGTCCATCTGGGGGACGTGGCCGCGGGGTGCGGGGACGGCGATCTCGTTGAAGGGGGCGGAGTCCTCGCCGCCGGTGTACATGAGTCCTTCGTCGTGGGGTGGTTCCCAGCCGGGTTCGCCCCAGAATTCCTCTTTGAAGCGGACGCCGCAGTCGACGAGCCATGCGTAGTGTTCGACGCTGCCGGCGCAGTAGTCGGCGATCTTGGCTTTGTCGACGCCGGGGCCGAGGGCCGCGGTCATGAAGCGTTCCATGTTGTCGGGGGTGTCTTCGAAGCCGAGGGCGTGTTGGAGGGGGGTGCCGCCGCCGAGGTAGATGAAGCCGCCGGCCATGGTGGCGGCTCCGCCCCATCCGCTGGTGCGTTCGAGGACGAGGACGTCGGCGCCGGCGCGTGCGGCTTCGATGGCGGCGGTGACGCCGGCGATGCCGTATCCGGCGATGACGACGTCGGCGTGGAGGTCCCAGTGGGTGTCGGGGGTGGTGGTGCGGGGCCGGATGTCGTGGGGTTGTGACATGTTCTTGTGCGTCCTCACTGGGTGTGCGGCTTCCTTCCGCGAAACAATAACGTGTTCTATCGGTAAAGATCAGTGCCGGTTTTCGCCTGGTCGGCGGCCGCGGTGAGTGGGGGGCGGTTTGTCGGGGATGGGCAGGGTTATTCGTCTCAGCCGAGCAGAGCCGGAGCCATGACCACCATCGCGGAGCAGATCGTCGCCACACTCGCCGATCTGGGGGTGCGCACCGTATGGGGGGTCGTGGGCGACGCCCTGAACCCGGTGACGGACGCGATCCGGCGGGAGGAGCGCGTGGGCTGGGTGGGAACGCGGCATGAGGAGGCGGCGGCGTTCGCGGCGGGGGCGCAGTCGCAGCTGACGGGCGTGCTCGGGGTCTGCATGGGGACGGTGGGCCCGGGGGCGATCCATCTTCTGAACGGGTTGTACGACGCGAAGAAGTCGCGGACGCCGGTGCTGGCGATCTGTGGTCAGGTGCCGCTGCCGGAGCTGGGTTCGGACTACTTCCAGGAGGTCGACAACGACGCGCTGTTCGGTGACGTGGCGGAGTTCTGCCGGACGATCACGTCGCCGGAGCAGATGCCGCGGCTGCTGGAGCAGGCGATCCAGGCGGCTTATGCGGGGCCCGGGGTGGCGGTGCTGACGCTGCCGGGTGATGTC
This sequence comes from Actinocorallia longicatena, assembly GCF_039534125.1. Lineage (NCBI taxonomy): Bacteria > Bacillati > Actinomycetota > Actinomycetes > Streptosporangiales > Thermomonosporaceae > Actinocorallia > Actinocorallia longicatena. The sequence continues at coordinate 121,767 of NZ_BAAAUV010000012.1, forward strand.
GGTTCGATGGAGGCTCCGGCGGGGACGAGGGCGCGGCTGACGACGCGTCGTCCTGTTCCGGTGCCGCAGGAGGAGGAGCTGGAGCGGGCGGCGAAGCTGATCAATGCGGCGGGTTCGGTGACGATGCTGGTGGGGATGGGGGCGAGGGAGGCTCGGGCGGAGGTGCTGGCGGTCGCGGAGCGGTTGAACGCTCCGATGGTGCTGACGTTGAAGGGCAAGGAGGGCCTGGAGCATGACAATCCTTACCAGATCGGCCAGAGCGGCCTGATCGGTAATCCGGCGACGAAGAAGGCGTTCGACGCGGCGGATCTGCTGCTCATGGTGGGTACGGACTTCCCCTATCCGCAGTGGCTGCCGGAGGGGGTTCCGGTCGTCCAGCTGGATCTGCGGGCGGAGAACATCGGCCGGCGCGTTCCGGTGGAGGCGGGGGTGGTCGGGGACGCCGCGGCCGGGCTGCGGGCGCTGCTCGGCGGGCTGGCGGCGAAGAAGGACCGGGCGCATCTGGACGGGGCGCGTGCGGCCTATGCCTCGTGGAACGAGCGGCAGCGGAAGCTGGTGGATCCCGAGCACGACAAGGGCATGATCGGGAAGATCCGGGCGCGGTTCGACAACACCGAGGCGAGGATCAGGCCGGAGGCGCTGGCGGCGGTGGTGGACGAGCTCGCCGCCGATGACGCGGTCTTCACGACCGATACCGGGATGTCGACGGTGTGGATGTCGCGGTTCGTCACGATGCGCGGGGACCGCCGGATGCTCGGTTCCTACAATCTGGGGTCGATGGCCAATGCGATGCCGCAGGCGCTGGGGGCCTCGGCGGTCGACCGGGGCCGGCAGGTCGTCGCGTTCTGCGGTGACGGCGGGTTGACGATGCTGCTGGGGGATCTTCTGACGGCGGTGGCCTATGACCTGCCGGTGAAGCTGATCGTGTTCGACAACGGGCGGCTCGGCATGGTGAAGCTGGAGCAGGAGCAGGGTGGGTTGCCGGAGTTCGGGACGGTGCTGGGCAATCCGGATCTGGCAGCGGTCGCGACGGCGATGGGGCTGACGGGGATCCGGGTGAGCGATCCGCGTGATCTTCCGGGTGCGATCGGGAAGGCGCTGGCGACACCGGGGCCGGTGCTGGTGGACGTCCTGACGAATCCGGAGGAGATCTCGCTGCCGCCGAAGGCGACGGCTTCGGACGCGTGGGGGTTCGCGATCGCGAAGCTGAAGGAGTCGGTGACGAGCCCTGGGGACAAAGGCTGATCTCGGGGAACGGTCTGGGGGCACCGGCCGTCGGGCTCGGTGCCCCCAGCATGTTCACCGTGGGGATCCAGACGGTGGGGGTCAGACGGTGGCGGTCTCCTCGACCGGGGTCTCCTCGGGGGTGGCGCCGCGGCGGCGGCGCGGCAGCCAGAAGGCGAGGGCGAGCAGGGCCAGGCCGACGACGGTCAGGGCGATGGGGATGACCGTGCCGATGAGGGTGAGGGCCTTGGCGTCGTCGGCCGCGGCGGCGGCGTTCTTCTTGACCTGCTCGGGAGCGACCTTGATCTTGACTGAGGTGACCGCGGCCAGGGGTGTCGGGGCGGAGGCGCCCGGCATCGCGGCGACGATGGTCTGGTCCTTGGTCGTGTCGAGGGTGTTGCCGGTGGCGGCGTCGACCCAGAGGGTGACGTCGAGGGTGTTGAGGTAGGTCAGGGGGAGCGGGTCGGGCAGCTGGGGGAGCGCGCCGGCGAGGAGTTTCTGCTGGTCGGCCGGGAGGGCGGCGGCGACGAGCTTGAGGGCGGTCTTGGGCAGGGACTGCGGCATGCTCGCGAGGGTGGTGGGGTCCTTGACCGGTGCGGTGCCCTTGGAGTTGTAGACGTAGGTGGTGCGGCCCTCGCGCTTCTCGGTGCGGACGTAGGTGGCGGGGAAGGCCTGCTGGGTGGTGGAGTCCCACATCTGGTAGCCGGACTTCTTGGGGGTGACCTCGGGGCCGAGGCTGCCCTGGATGGTGGTCGCCTTGGTGCCGGCGGGGGCGGGGCGTCCGGCGAGGGTCTTGCTGTCGACCGCGTAGGTGTACTGGGAGTTCTGGAGGTCCTTGCCGTCGGGGCCGGTGAGGATGTCGGTCTCCTGCAGGACCACGGTCGAGCCGGAGGTCTTGACGGCCTTCATCCGCTGGGAGGCCTTGACCGGCAGATCCTTGAGGAACAGGTTCTGGATGTCACCGGTGGCGATGGCGGGGGCGTTGAGCAGGGTCGCGGTGCCGACGTAGTTCGAGGTGGAGTCCTGGTCGGAGGGGACCTTGTGCAGGCCCGGCTCGATCGAGAAGGACAGGACCGCGGCGGCCGCGAAGAGGACCACAGAACCTGCGGGCAGTGCGATGCGGGAAAGGCGCATGGGGGAGGGGATCCTTTCGGGAGCGCAAAGAATGTGAGGAAAGTTACATATTCTCCCGTGTGACGTGGACCATATCGACAGCTGAACCACCGGGTCAATCGGACCGGCGAATCCATGATCGTTACTTTTGGATGACGTGAGCGGCCGCGTGGGCCTCAGCCCGTCGCGGCGAGGTCTCCGTCCCGGCCCCAGGGGCGGCCGACCCGCAGGGCGAGGCGGTCGCGCAGGAGGGAGGCGGCCTGCTCGGGCGTCGTCCCGGCGGCGCGGGCGCGCACGAGACGGCCCTTCAGCGCGACGGTGACCTGGGCGAGGGCGGGCTTGGGCGGGGCGGGCTCGCGCAGGAGGGTGAGGGCCATCTCGACGCCGAGGACGGGCTCGCCGACCTCGGCCAGCATCGTCTCGAGGAGTTCGCGGGCCTGGGTGATCTGGTCGTCGGAGACCGCGCCGTGCTTCCGCACGACGATGCCGACGGGTCGCTTCTGCCCCTGCTGGGCGCTGGTGTTCGTCATGGCTCAAAGACTGCACGGGAGGCCCGGAAGAACGCAGTGACGGACGTCCCAGCGGGGCTGTGACTTCGGCTACGCAGGCGATCCAGAAGATCACCGGCGGCCGGGAGGGCGGGAGAACCGGACGCCCGGTCTGGGCGTCCCACAGGTGGGTAGGGGGTTTTCTTCCCTGGCGGACGGTGTGGAAGGCGGAAGTGATGAGGGTGGGGGACCGGAGGGCCGCGCTGGCGCTGGCCGGGCTGCTGGCGGTGGCCGGCTGCCAGAGCGGTGGCGGCGACGGCGGGAAGGACGACGGCAAGGGCGCCGCGCTGTCGGTCGTGCCGGCGGACGGAGCCGGGGACGTGCGCCCCGACCAGCCCGTCGTCGTGACCGCGGACGGCGAGAAGATCACCGAGGTGGCGGTGACGGCGGACGGGGAGAAGGCCGAGGGGGACCTCAGCGCCGACGCGAAGAGCTGGCGGACCCGCTGGACGCTCGCCCCCGGCACCCGCTACCAGGTCGTCGCCAGGACCGAGAAGGGCACGAGCGTCACCTCCGCCTTCACCACGCTGAAGCCGGCCAAGACCATCGGCACCTCGATCGTGGGCCCCGAGGACGGCGGGACCGCGGGCGTCGGAATGCCGATCATCCTGAACTTCAACACCCCGGTCTACAACCAGGACGAGGTGCTCAAGGCCCTCGACCTGAAGATGTCGGAGCAGGTCGAGGGCGCGTGGCGGTGGGTGTCGCGCCAGCAGCTGGTCTACCGGCCCCGCGCGTACTGGCCGAGCGGGCAGAAGATCAAGCTGGTCGCTCATCTGAAGGGCGTGCGGGCGGCCAAGGACACCTACGGCACCCGCGACCTGAGCTACGGTTTCACCGTCGGGGACGCGGTGGTCAGCACCGTGGACACCAGGACCCACACGATGACGGTCCGGCGCAACGGAAAGATCGTCAGGAAGATCCCGATCAGCGCCGGACGGGCGACCAAACGCGCCTACACCACCACCAACGGCATCCACCTGACGATGGAGCGGGCCGAGCGGGTCGTCGCCGACTCCGCGACCGTCGGCATCCCCAAGGGCGACCCGGAGTACTACCGGCTCGACCTGAAGTGGGCGGTGCGGATCTCCAACAGCGGCGAGTACGTGCACGCCGCGCCCTGGTCGGTCGGTTCGCAGGGCAACGCCAACGTCAGCCACGGCTGCGTCAACGCCAGTGACGCCGACGCCCGCTGGTTCTACGACCAGAGCGTTCCGGGCAACATCGTGATCGTCACCGGTACCGACCGGGAGCTGGAATGGAACAACGGCTGGGGGTTCTGGCAGGTCCCCTGGGCGGAGTGGTCGGCCGACAGCGCGATGGAACAGCCGGCGGGCGTCCCTTCGACCCCGGCTCCGGCGACCGGCTGACCCGCGTCTCCGGAAGGGCGTAGGCTCCTGCCGATGGCAATCGATCTTCGTGGCCGTGCGTGGACGTCGCTGCTCGGCCTCGCGGCGGGCGACGCCCTGGGCTCGCAGTTCTTCGTCCCGGCCCACCGCGCCGCGTTCGAGGCCCGCACGCTGCCGCCCGGGCCGTGGCAGTGGACCGACGACACCGAGATGGCCTGCGGCATCTGGAAGGTCCTGGCGCGGACGGGCCGGATCGACCAGGACCTGCTGGCCGCCGTCTTCGCCGAGCACCATGACTTCGACCGCGGCTACGGGCCGTCCACCAACCGGCTGCTGCGGCTGGTCAGGGAGGGCGGCGACTGGCGCACCCTGGCCTCGGGGGTGTTCGACGGGCGGGGCTCGTGGGGCAACGGCGCGGCCATGCGCGTCGCGCCGCTGGGCGTGTGGTTCGCCGGCGACCTCGACCTCGCCGCCGAGCAGGCCCGGCTGTCCGCCGAGGTCACCCATGCCCATCCCGAGGCCGTCGCCGGGGCGATCGCGGTCGCCGTGGCCGCGGCGCTGGCCGCCACCGGCCCGGGGAAGCCCGGCCCCTTCCTCGACCGGATCCTCGCCCACGTCCCGGAGGGGACCGTCCGCGACGGCATCCGGCAGGCCCGCACCCTGCTGACCATCGGCGACCCCGCCTCGGCCGCCGCCGCGCTCGGCAACGGCCGCCAGGTCGCCGCGCACGACACCGTCCCGTTCTGCCTGTGGGCCGCGGCCCGCCACCTCGACGGTTGCGAACGCGACGGCTTCGAGGCCGGATTCTGGGCGACGGCCTCGGCCGGCGGCGACATCGACACCACCTGCGCGATCGTCGGCGGCATCCTCGCCGCCCGTCCCGGCACACGGATCCCCGCCGCCTGGCTGCCCCACCTCGAACCCCTGCCCTCCTGGATCGGCCCGCCCGGGCAGCGGGACGGCGGCATGACCATGGACGAGCTGTTCGCCGAGCCGCCCGCCCAGTGGGGCCTGCGCGGCGACCCCCACGCCTGGGCCGCCCTGCGCGAACGCCTGAACGCCATGCCCGTCCCGGAGGATCCCGCCCGGCTGGAGGACCTGCTGGCCGCGACGTTCCTGGACGTCGTCGGCGTCGATCCCCGCACCGCCACCGGCGAGCACGTGTACCGCGAGGAGTTCGCCCACGGCGGCATGTCCAGCGGCCATGTCCACCTGCCGACCTGGCGCGACCGCCTCCTGCCCCTCCTCCTCGCCCGCGGCACCCGGCACTGAACCCGGACTCACGCTCGCCGGCCGGCGGTCCTCTCCGCGCCGCTCACGGGGCCGCCCCGACCAGCAGCGGGAGGGTCTTCCAGCCGCGGACGGTGGAGGTCTGGGCGAGTTCGGCGGCGTCCCAGTCCACCTCCCAGCCGGGAACGTGCTCGAGGATCTCCTCGGCGGCCACGCGTCCTTCGAGGCGGGCGAGCGCGGCGCCGAGGCAGTAATGGGCTCCGATGCCGAAGGTCATGTGCTGGCCCACCCGGTGGACGTCGAACCGGTCGGGATCGGGGAAGCGCCGCGGATCGCGGTTGGCGGCGGCCTGGATGAACAGGATCGCGCTGCCCGCCGGGACGGTCGTGCCGTGGAAGTCGACGTCGGTGGTGACATGGCGGCCGGTGAACGGGCCGGTGGGCTCGAACCGCAGGATCTCCTCGATCGCGTTCGGGATGAGGGAGTGGTCGGCGGCCAGCTCGCGGCGCTGCCCGGGGTGGCGGGCCATGAGCGCGCCGAACCAGCCGATGAGACGGCCGGTGGTCTCGTTGCCCGCCCCCGCCACGACCGTGCAGTAGGTGAGGACCTCCTCATCGGTGAGGGTGCGGGTGACGCCCTGCTCGTCCTCGAACCGGGTGGTCATCAGCTCGGTCATGAGGTCGTCGGAGGGGTGGGTCTTGCGCCACTGGAGATAGGCGCCGAACGCGTCGGTGTTGAGGATCACCTCGGTGTCGATCTTGCCGCCGTCCTCGGTGTTCAAGGTGGCGTCGGTGCGGTCGCGGATCCGCGGCTGGTCGGCCTCGGGGATGCCCAGCAGCATGCCGATCACCCGCATCGGCATCTCGGCGCCGACGGCCTCCACGAGGTCGAACCGGTCGGCGCCCAGCACCGGCTCCAGCGCCCGCTTGCAGAAGGCCCGCACCTGCGGTTCGAGGGAGGCGATGCGGCGCGGGGTGAAGACACGGGCCAGCAGCCTGCGGTGGACGTCGTGCACGGGGGGATCTTCGAAGATCAGGGTTCCGGGAGGGAAGTCGATGCCCGCCTGGATGATCTCCAGGATGTCGCCGCGGGCGGAGGAGAAGGTCCGCCAGTCGGAGAGACCCTGCTGGACGTCGGCGTGCCGGGTGACGGCGTAGAAGTCGTGCCGGTCGTTGTAGTAGAGCGGCGATTCCTCCCGCATCCGGTTGAACAGGGGGTAGGGGTCGCGTGTGAAGGCGGGGTCCCACGGATCCCAGTACAGATCGGTCACGAGTTCTCCTCCGGAGGGAAGCACGACGGTGCTGAACAATCGTTTAACCGCTGAACGAGTGTTTAACATCCGCCGGAGCGGCAGGTCAAGGACAATGGGCGGCATGAGCGCCTCCCGCCGCATGGGCACCGAGAACACCGAGACCCGTCAGCGCCTGATCGAGCTCACCGAACGGCTGATGATGGAGGAGGGGTACGCGGCGGTCGGGATCCGGCGGGTCGCCCGGGAGGCCGACGTCGCCCCGGCCCTGGTGCTCTACTACTTCCGTACCCTCGACGACCTGTTCATCGCCGTCCTGCGGCGCGGCGCCGAGGAGGAACTGGCACGGCAGCGCGCGATCGCCGACGACGCCGACCCCCTCCGGGCACTGTGGGGACTGGCCGGCCGCCGCGGCGCCGCCAGGATCACCGAGGAGTTCATGGCGCTCGGCAACCACCGCAAGGCGATCCGCGCCGAGATCACCGCCCAGGCCGAACGCTACCGGCGCGCCCAGCTCGAATCCCTGACCCGCGCCCAGGACGAGGGACGCCTCGACCTCCACGGCGCCACACCGATGGCCGCGGTCGTCATCTCCACCGCCCTGTCCCGAGTCCTCGTCATGGAGGAGGAGATGGGCCTGACCTGCGGCCACGAGGAGACCCGCACCCTCGTCGAGGACCTCCTCACCCGCATGGGCCCCGCCTGACCGGCGTCCGGACCTGGTGAAAGGCCGCCACGCGCGCGACCCGACGGCGCACCGCATGCAAGCCGCCCGCGTTGAGGCAACCTGTAGCTGACGCTGACCCCCAGGTCACAGCCATTTCTGTTGGATCTTCGCCGTTCGCCACGGGCCCGGCCCGGCTCAGGTGCGCTGGTGGTGGGTGAGCAGCCGGGTGAGCAGGAGGGTCAGGGTGCGACGGTCTTCAAGGGGGAGCGGCTCCAGGAGATCGTCCTGGACTCGGTCGAGGGCCTGTTCCATGAGGCGCAGGCGTCGCCGGCCCGCCGGGGTGATGGTGACGATGTTGCGGCGCCGGTCGTGGGGATCGGTGGCGCGCTCGACGAGATCATCCGCCGCGAGCTCGTTGAGCGCCGCGACCACGTCGCTGCGGTCCATCGTGCAGCGGCGGCCGAGCTCGGCCTGGCTGGCCGCGCCCGACTCCGCCAGGGCGGCCAGGATCCGGTAGTGGTAGCCGCGACCGCCCACCTCACCGAAGCCCTCGGAGGCCAGCCGGTGGGCGTGCACCGCGAGCTGGGTGAGCAGCCAGCTCGGCTTCGCGGCCAGGCGCACGGGAGTCTCTTCCACGTCGGCCAGCCTACATTTCCGGCCGTGCCGACCAGCGTGAGCGGGGAACCCCGGCCGTTTGATCGTTCGTCTCCTCTTCAGCCGCAACCGCGGCCGTCTATCGTCGCCCTGGGACGACGCGCAGTGGCCCTGCGGTTTCCGGAACCTGCTCGGCATGGAGTTCTCCACCTTCCAGGCCTTGCGCTGAGCGCCGGATCCCGGTCGTATAGTTGGCGAGACCAATGTTGGAAGCACCAATGAAAGGAGCCTTCATGTCGCCGGAGAGCCTGGTCGCCGATCGTCTGGAGATCGCCGATCTGTTCACCCGCTTCGCCCTGCTGCTCGACGAGAGGCGCTGGGACGACGCCGGCACCGTGTTCGCCGAGGACGTGGTGGTGGGTTCGCCGCTCGGGGGAGAGGTGCGCGGCGTCGCCGACCTCGTCGAGCACATGCGCGGGTCCGAGATCGAGGGCGTCGCCACCCAGCACCTCACCACCGACCTGCTGGTGGGGATCGACGGTGACCGGGCGTCCGCCTCGGCGAACTCCCTCGTCTACTTCTTCCGCGACGGCCGCCCGCCCCACCGGACCAGCGGGCTGCGGCTGAACTGCACCGCAGTCCGCACCCCCGGCGGCTGGCGGCTCGGCGAGGCCCGGATCACCCTCGCCTGGACGCACGAGACCTGAGACGCCGCCGTCCTCAACCCGGCCCGGGTCCGGCCCTCAGGAAGTCCATCAACGCCCGCCCTCTGGGAGAGAGGCGGTAGCCCGTCTCGAGGCTCTCGGTGAGACCCAGCTCCTTGAGACGGCGCACATCGGCCTTGAACGGCAGCTTCTCCCGTCCCAGGATCGCGGCGAGATCCAGGGCGCGCAGCCCGGGACGCTCCTCGATGAGCCGCAGGACGTCCCGGGTCCACGGGCCCCGGCGGCTGCGCGCGTCCACCCCGTCCAGGAGATCCCGGATCCCGGCCAGCTCACGCCCCGTCAGATCGGCGGCCCCGGCCAGCTCCGCCCGAGGGTCGGACCCGCCGAGATGGAGCATCACCCGGTGGTAGCCGCCCTCCTTGGTGCTCTTGGACAGGGCGGTGAGCAGGGCGGCGCGGTCGGCGAACCCCGAGCGCAGCGCGTCCTGCTCGGTGATCTCCTCGGCGGTGACGGCCGTGACCGAGTCGATGACGACGATCCCCGCCCATGTGCGCTGCGTGCTCCCCGCCCGCACCCGCGGCTCCCGCCAGACCCGGAACACCCGGTCGATCCGCCCGCCCGCGATCCCCTCGAGCACCTCGCGCCTGAACAGCATCGCCCCTCCTTTGCAACCACCCCATCCTGGCCTTCCCCCGGGGCGGACGGCCACCCGGCGACACCCCGACAAAGAATCAATCCTTGACAAAAAAATTGTTCGGTAGCAGACTGGGCGGTGCCCGGCCGGGAACCCCGGCCGCGAGAACCCCGAGGAGTCACGATGCGCACCCTGATCAGCACCGCCTTCGTCTCCCTCGACGGCGTCGTCGAGGGACCCGGCGGAGAGCCCGGCTACCGCAACTCCGGCTGGACCTTCAAGGACGTCGACTTCCTGCCCGAGGCCTACGAGATCAAGGGCCGGGAGCAGGAGGAGTCCACCGCGATGCTCCTCGGCAGGGTCAGCTACGAGGTGTTCAGCCCGGTCTGGCCCGGCATGGAGGAGTTCGCCACCTACAAGGAGATGCCCAAGTACGTCGTCTCCACCACCCTCACCGACGCCGACCTCGTCACGAACTGGGGCGATACCACCATCCTGCGCACCCTCGACGACGTCGCCGCGCTGAAGCGGACCGAGGGCGGCCCGATCATCATGCACGGCAGCGCCGACCTGAACCACAGCCTGTCGGACGCCGGCCTCATCGACCGCTACCACCTGCTCGTCTACCCGCTCCTGCTCGGCGCCGGCAAGCGCCTGTTCAGCACCACCGACAAGGACACCCAGAAGCTCAAGCTCGTCGAGCACGAGGTCTACGCCAACGGCCTGCAGAAGAACGTCTTCGACGTCGTCCGCTGAACGCACCCCGATCCCAGGAAAGCGGTCGCATGCGCAACACCGTCACCGGTCTCGTCGTGGTCGTGCACGGAGGACGCTCGCAGAGCAGGGAGCCCACCTCACCGGTGCAGCCGGCGGTGGTCCGGATGATCCCGCTGGCGGCGGCCGTGCGGCGGGCGGCGGGACCGGCGGTGAAGGTCATCCGCCCGCGCCTGCGCCTGCGGGGATGGAACGGCGCCGAGGCCTCACCCGTCGCCGACCTCACCGCGATCCTCGACGGCCTGCCCGACCTGCCCCTGGTCCTCATCGGCCACTCGATGGGCGCCCGCGCCGCCCTGCGCGTGGCCGCAGACCCCCGGGTGACGGGCGTGGCCGGCCTCGCCCCCTGGACGCCGCCGGGCGAACCGGTCGACCAGCTCACCGGACGCCGCGTCCTCCTGGTGCACGGAACCGCCGACACCGTGACCAGCCCCGCCGACACCCTCGCCTACGCCGCCAGGGCACGCCGCCTGACCGAGGTCGCGACGATCTCCCTCACCGGTGCCGACCACGCCATGCTGCGCCGCGCCGCCCTGTGGCACCGCCTGGCCGCCGACTTCGCCCTGTCCTGCCTCACCACGCCCCCGCCCTCGATCGCCCGAGCCTTCGACCACGAGCACACCACCCTCTGACCAGGAGTGCGGCGCCTGGAGCGCGGACGCCCGCCGGGCCTAAACTGACCGGCATCACATTGGGCACTTTCGCGGTGGTTTGGGGCGTTCATGGTCGCGATGTTCGACAGCTCCGCCGTCCCCGTGGCGGAGCGGGCGGACCTCATGCGGGCGGCGCTGGCCGAGACGAGCGTGTCCTCGGTGGCGCTCCTCGGAGCCAGGGACCGGGTCAGCGCCCGGCTGGACGTGTGGCAGCTCGGCGACAGCTACCTCTTCCGGGCCGCGACGTCGCCCGTGCGGATGTTCCGGACCGAGCGGCAGGCGCGACGTGAGCCCGTCCCCCTCCTGGCCCTGGCGGTGCAGGAACACGGTGAGGGGCTGCACCGGCAGTTCGGGCCGCCGCGCAGGGTCCGGACCGGCGGGCTGATGGGCATGGACATGACCGAGCCGTTCGAGTTCTCCTGGTCGGGCCAGGGCGCCTCACGGGCGCTGATGATGCCGCTGGAACAGCTCGACGTCCCGGCCGACCTGATGCGGCACGCGGTGCCGCGGCTGGCGCACAGCCCTCTGTACGGCCTGGTGTCCCGCCACATCACCGAGCTGTTCGACAACGCCGACGCCGTGAGCGCGCACCCCCTGGCCGCCCACATCGCCGAGGCGGGCGTCGACCTCGCCCGCGCCCTGATCGGATCACTGGCCTCCGACGGGGCCACCCGCAAAGAGGCCGCCGAGCAGACCCTCCTGGCCCGCGTCCGCGAGCACGTGCGGCAGAACCTGCACGACCCCCACCTGGACGCGGCGTCGATCGCCGCCGCCCACAACATCTCCCGGCGGCGGCTGTACTCGCTGTGCGCCCAGGCCGGCATCAGCCTGGAGCAGCACATCATCCAGCGCCGCCTGCAAGGCGTGCGCGCCGACCTGTCGCGGCCGACGGCCGCCCCGCGGTCCATCGAGGCGATCGCCCGCGGCTGGGGATTCCGCAACATCACCCACTTCAACCGGCGGTTCCGCCGCGAGTTCGGGATGAGCCCCCGGGAGTACCGCGCCCTGAAAACGGCCGCACACCCTCCCGCCTGACCCCGGTTCTTTGCTGTGCGTGCACACTTTCCGGCCACCCCCCCGGCACCGATGTCATGATCAGTTCTGACGGTCGGCATCGCCTTGGGGAGCGTTCGTGCTGGTTCTGGACACCGCCGACCTGCCGGCGGCCGAACGCGCCGAGGCCTACCACGCCGCCGCGGCGGGGGAGAGCGGAAGCTGCTCCGTCGAGCAGGAGACCTACGGCGACCAGCTGTGGAAACGGCTGGAGCTGTGGCATTTCGGGCCCATCACCATGTTCGCCACCGAGGGATCGGGCATGCGCATCTGGCGCACCCCCCGGCACGCCCGCTCCGACTCCTCCAACACCGTCTCGGTCATCACCCAGAGCAGCGGCACCGGCGCCTTCTCCTGGAACGGCCACCAGCAGCACGTCGCCACCGGCTCCCTGGCCCTCGCCCACAAGACCGCCGGATACGAGTACGGCTGGTCCGGCTCGGGACTGTCCCTGGCCTTCATGGTCGACGCCGAACGGCTCGGGCTCCCCGAGCACATGGTCCGCACCGCCATCCCCCTGCTGTCCACGAGCAGCATCACCCCCCTCCTGCTGAGCCACCTGCGCGCCCTGCACCGCGACGCCGACCGGCTCAGCGCCGACGAGGGCGCCGACGCCATCGGCGACGCGACCCTCGCCCTCACCCGCGCCCTGGTCGCCTCGGTCGGCACCCGGGGAGCGACCCGGCGCGGCATCGCCGAGGAGACCGCGCTCACCCGGATCCTCGCCCACGTCCGCACCCACCTGGCCGACCCCCACCTCACCCCGCAGCGCATCGCCCACGCCCACGCGATCTCCCTGCGCACCCTCTACCGGATCTGCGAAGAAGGCGGAATCAGCCTCGAACAGTGGATCATCCACCGCCGTCTCGACGGCGCCCGACGCGACCTCGCCGCCCCCGAGCACGCCCACCGCGCCATCGACTCCATCGCCCGCTCCTGGGGCTTCACCCACCCCGCCCACTTCTCCCGCCGCTTCCGCGCCGTCTACGGGATGGCACCGCGCGAGTGGCGCAGGAGCCAGGCCGGCCGGCGGACGCTCAGTTGAGGCCCGTCGCGTCCCGGCGCCGCCACGCGTGGAGGTCGAGGCCCTCTTCCTCGCACAGGCGGTGCAGGGCGGCCGGCGTGAGGTTGTGGGCGGCGGCGATCCGCTCCGGCGTGAGACCGGGTTCGGCGGCATGGGCGCGGACGTAGGCCAGGATCCGGGGCAGCCGGGTCTGCTCGGCGACCTCACGCACGGCGGGCCCGCCGACCGCGGAGGCGACGAAAGCGCGCACGAGAGCGACGACGGCGGCGCCCACGCCACCCGACCCGGGTTCGGCGGCGAGCCGGTCGGCGTCGGCGTTGATCGCGGTGAGCTGGGTGAGCAGCAGGAACGTGACATCGCTGTGCGCGGCCAGCGGGACCGCGGCACGGATCATGGCGTCGGGCAGGCCGAGCTCCTCGACGTCCATCATCAGCGCGAGGCTCTCACCGGTACCCGACCAGTTCCACTCCCAGGCGCCCGCCGCCCGGCCCGCCAGCGCCAGATCGGGAGACCCCAGACGACGCTGACGGCCCCCGCAGGCGAATCCCGCCCTGCCGGCGGACTGGGTCATGACCGAGACGGTGTTCCAGGGGTCCCTGCTCACATGCCGCGGGCTCTGCCAGTAGCGCATGCCCGAACCCTGCGTGCGGAAGAGCGTCACCGGACCGAAGTGCCAGGCGTGCAGACGGCTGTGGAACTCCCCGTCGGCGCCGAGCTCGTGCTCGACCCCGCAGGCGCCGGTCTCGGCGGTGGCGAAGGCGCGGTAGGCCTCGACCCGCTCGCCGGGCGGCAGATCGTCGGTGTCCAGCAGGAGCATGTCAGGTCCCAGAGTCGGCGGGGTCGCGACGGCACAGCGCGCGCTTCCGTGGATATCACGAAAACAGCGCCGGAAGCAGGCCGGACGGCCGCGACTCCCCTGATCCACGCTGCCGGGAGCGCACGGGCGGCCGTTCTGGCACGCACGGCGCAGAGGGCGGCGCTGACAGTCAAACGCGCGGGCCGCGACCGGATGATGATCAATCTGGAGAACGGTTCGACAGCAACCCGCTGAGGAGCACCGACATGACCGACCGACCCGACACCATCGTCCTCATCCACGGCTTCTGGGTCACCCCGCGCAGCTGGGAGGGCTGGATCGACCACTACAAGGCCAAGGGGTTCCGCGTGCTGGCCCCCGCCTACCCCGGCTTCGACGTCGAGGTCGAGGCCCTCAACGCCGACACCACCCCCATCGAGCGCCTCGAGGTCCCGGCGATCATCAGCAGGCTCAAGGAGACCATCCGCGACCTGGAGACCCCGCCGATCCTCATCGGCCACTCCGCCGGGGGCGTGTTCACCCAGATCCTCCTCGACCACGGCTACGGCGCCGCGGGCGTGGCGATCAACTCCGCCCCCACCGAGGGCGTCGCGGTCACCCCGCTGTCGCAGATCCGCGCCGCGTTCCCCGTGCTGAAGAACCCCGCCAACCGGCACAAGGCCGTCGGCCTCACCTACGACCAGTGGCGCTACGCCTTCACCAACACCTTCCCCGAAGACCAGGCCAAGGCCACCTACGAGCGCTACCACGTCCCCGCCTCCGGCCACGTGTTCTGGGGCAGCGCCCTGGCCAACATCCACCCCGGCCACACCGACTCCTACGTCGACTACCGCAACCCCGAACGGCGCCCGCTGCTGTTCCTGTCCGGCGAGAACGACCACCTCATGCCGCCCAAGGTCCAGATCTCCAACGCCAAGCACTACAAGGCGCCCGGCACCGTGACCGAGCAGTTCACCTACCCCGGCCGCGCCCACCTGATGCCCGCCGAGGACGGCTGGCAGGAGGTCGCCAACCACGCCCTCACCTGGGCCCTCGACCACTCCTGAGCGCCGCGGCCCGGCCGTGCCCGCACCGGCGCGGCCGGGCCTCCCGCACAACCGATCGGAGACCGCCATGACCGGCGTCGGCTTCACCCACATCGGCGGTCCCACCGTCCTCATCGAGCACGCCGGCTGGCGGATCCTCACCGACCCCACCTTCGACCCGCCCGGCCGCACCTACGCCTTCGGCTGGGGCACCTCCTCCCGCAAGCTCACCGGCCCCTCGATCGCCGCGGCCGACCTGCCGCCGATCGACGCGATCCTGCTCACCCACGACCACCACGGCGACAACCTCGACACCGCGGGCCGGGCGCTCCTGCCCGCCGCCGGAACCGTCCTCACGACGGTGTCAGGGGCCCGGCGGCTCGGCGGAGGCGCCCACGGCCTGCGGCCCGGGCAGACCCACCTCCTCCAGGCGCCCGGCAGGCCCGCCCTCACCGTGACCGCCACCCCCGCCCGCCACGGCCCGCCGCTCAGCCACCCCATCACCGGCGACGTCATCGGCTTCGCCCTCACCTGGCCCGGGCAGGTCCACGGACCGCTGTGGATCACCGGTGACACCGTGAACCACCGGGCCGCCCGGACAGCCGCCCGGGCCCTGCGGCCCGGCACCGTCCTGCTCCACCTCGGCGCCGTCCGCTTCCCCTCCACCGGCCCGCTGCGCTACACCATGAACACCCGCGACGCCCTCTCCCTCCTGGACGGCCTGGCCCCCGCGACCGTCCTGCCCGTCCACTACGAGGGCTGGCAGCACTTCACCGAGAACCGCGACGCCATCACCGCCGCCCTCGATGCGACCGGCGGCCCGCCCTTCACCTGGCTGCCACCCGGCCGACAGCAGACGATCACCGTCTGAGCTCCAGTAGGTTGGGCGGCTATGAGGCGGATCGGGCGGTTGTTGGGGCAGGTGCTCGATGGGCGTCCCGGGGCATCCCGGGAGCAGGTCGAACGGCGCACCCGATGGCTGGTGCTGTCGAGCGTGGTCGTCGCGAACGTCGGCGGCGCACTGGTGGTGCTGGCGCTGGCCATCGGGGTGCTGCCCGACCCGGCCGACCTCGACGACCTCGAAGCCCTGCGCCGGTTCAACACCGCCGTCCTGCTCGTCTACCTGGTCCTGGCGATCGCGGTCGGCGTGGCGGTGGGACTGCGGTCCTTCCGGCCGATCCGGGCCCTGTTCCTGACCGACCGCCCGCTGGAGGAACGCGAACAGCGGCTGGTGCTGCGCGGCCCGCTGCGCATGATGCGCGTCCACGGGGCCCTGTGGGGGCTGGCGAGCGCCGGATGGGCGCTGATCAACGTCGCGTTCTCCCCGCTGCTGGCGCTCAAGCTCGGCCTCACCTGCGCGCTCGGCGGGCTGACCACCTGCACGATCATCTACCTGCTCACCGAACGGCTGTTCCGCACCGCCACCACCCAGGCCCTCAGCACCGAGATCCCGCAGGACCCCGGCGTGCCCGGGGTGGTCGGCAAGCTCGTCCTGGCCTGGATGCTGGGGACCGCCACCCCGGTCCTGGGGCAGATCCTCATCGGCGCGGCCGCGCTCCTGCGCGACACCATCACCGTCGGGGAACTGGCCTGGGCGACGCTCGCGCTCGGCGGCACCGCCCTGGCGGTGGGCCTGGCCGTCACCTACCTGTCCGCGCACGCCGTCGCCGCCCCGGTCGACTCGGTGCGGGAGGCGATCGTCCGGGTCGAGCGCAACGACCTGACCGCCCAGGTGCCCGTCTACGACGGCAGCCAGATCGGCCAGCTCCAGGCCGGGTTCAACCACATGGTCGCCGGACTGCGCGAACGCGAGCTGCTCCAGGACCTGTTCGGCCGGCAGGTCGGCGAGGACGTCGCCAGGATCGCCCTGGAGCGGGGAGTGGAACTGGGCGGCGAGCTCCGCCACGTCCACGTCATCTTCGTCGACGTGATCGGATCGACGCGCCTGGCCGCGACCCGGCCTCCGATCGAGGTCGTCACGCTGCTCAACCGGTTCTTCGGCGTCGTCGTCGAGGTCATCGAGGCGCACGGCGGCTGGATCAACAAGTTCGAGGGCGACGCCGCACTGGCGATCTTCGGTGCGCCCGTCGACCTGGACGACGCCCCCACCCGCACCCTGGCGGCGGCCCGTGAACTGGCCGCCCGCCTCGCCGCGGAGGTCCCGGAGATGGCCGCTGCCGTCGGCGTCTCCGGCGGGCAGGCCGTCGCGGGCCACGTCGGAGCCGTCAACCGCTTCGAATACACCGTCATCGGCGACCCGGTCAACGAGGCCGCCCGCCTCACCGACCTCGCCAAGACCACCCCCGGCCTCCTGCTGGCCTCGGCGGCCGTCCTGGACGCCGCCGCCCCCGCCGAATCCGCGTGCTGGACCCTCACCGGCGAGGTCACCGTCCGCGGCCGGACCACCCCCACCCGCACCGCCGCCCCCCGCACCGAACCCGCCGCATCCTGACGATCACCCGCCGTCCCCGTACAGGAGGCGGTGCAGCGTGGGAAGGCCGCCGACGAGGGCCGCGCTCCCCTCGGCCAGGGCGGGGGCCAGCGCGGCGGGATCGGCCAGGAGCGCGCCGAGCGTCCGGGGATCGGTGCGCAGGGCGATGTCGGCGGTGGCGGGCTCACCGCTGAGCACCTGGACGCCGCCCGCCTCGACGCGGACCGTCCAGGGCGTCCCCCCGAGGTCGAGGCGGCAGACGAACGGCGGCGCCGCCGGATCGCGCGGCACGCCCCCGCGCAGGAAGATCAGCACCGAGGTCGCGCTCAGCGAGGCGGGCTCCGCGGGCCGAGGCGCGTCGATCCCCCACTCGCCCAGGGCCAGGACGATCGGCTCCAGGCCCCGCCCCCACTCCGTCAGCTCATAGACGTGCGGGCCGGACGCCCCCGCGAGCCTGCGGCGGCCGACCACCCCGTGCAGCTCGAGCTCCCTCAGCCGGTCGGCGAGCAGGTTGGAGCTGGCGTTCGGCAGGGAGAGCCGCAGCTCGGAGAAGCGCTGCGGCGCCAGGAGCAGCTCCCGGACGACCAGCAGCGCCCACCGCTCCCCGACGACGTCCAGCGCCCGGGCGATCCCGCACGAGTCCCGGTAGCTCCGGCTGGTCGGCATGGCCCCACCCCCTCAGATCGACCTCGATCCTAGATTACTTCTCACATAGGTTGTTTTTTACAACTGGACATGGTTTGTTTTCAGCGACAGCAAGAAGACAGGAGCACGGCATGACCAGTTCGCACGCCACGATCGTCGACCCCGACGCCCACCACGTCCTGTTCGAGAACGACCACGTCCGGGTCGTCCAGGCCCGCGCCTCCCGAGGATGGGCGAGTGCCATGCACTCCCACCCGCCGATGGTCGTGGTCAACCTCGGCACCGGCCGCCAGAAGGTGACCTGGCCCGACGGCACGACCCAGATCGTCGACCTGAACCCCGGCGCGGTCGTCTGGCAGGAGGAGTCCTTCGACCACTCCTGGGAACTCCTGGCCGGCGAGGTGGACGTGGTCCTCGTCGAGATCAAGTCCGCCGCCTAGATCACGCCGCCCAGAACACCCGGGCGCCGTCCCGGCGAGGGGACGGCGCCCGCCGCCGGCGCGATCGGGTAGACTTTCCGCAGCGAAGGGGAGTAGTCCCGCGATACCGGTCGGTCGACATGCTGGTCATCCTCGGATGACCCGGCCACCGGGCCCCGCCAGGGGTGGACGAGACCTTCGGCCAAGGCACCGCCGGGCCCCTACCCATGGGCCCGGTTCGACGTGCCGGGCCGAACGGTACCCCTGCCGCCCGGATGGCTGCTGAGGATCGCGGAGCCCGGACCCCAGCAGAAAGACCCATGCGATGTCCTTCGACCCGGTCGCCGTCCTCACCGCCTTCGGGCTCATCTTCCTCGCCGAGCTCCCCGACAAGACCATGTTCGCCTCACTGGCCATGGGCACCCGGATGCGGCCCCTGTACGTGTGGTTCGGAACCTCCTCGGCCTTCATCGTCCACGTCGTCCTGGCCGTCAGCGCCGGCAGCGTCCTGTCGCTGCTGCCCGGAACCCTGGTCAAGCTGGTCTCGGCCGCCCTGTTCGCCTTCGGCGCCTTCATGCTGCTGCGCGGCGAGGGCCCCGGCGAGGACGACGCCGACGAGGCAGGCAAGATCATCAAGGGTTTCTGGCCCGTCTACACGACCGCGTTCATGGCCGTGTTCATCAGCGAGTGGGGAGACCTGACCCAGATCACCACCGCCAACCTCGCCGCGACCAACGGTGCCCTGCCCACCGCCGTCGGCTCGGCCCTGGCCCTCATGACCGTCTCCGCCCTCGCCCTGCTCGCCGGGCGTTTCCTCGCCAAGCGCGTCCCGCTCCATCTCATCCAGCGCGTCGGCGGCCTGTGCATGGCCGGGCTCGCCCTGTGGACCCTGATCGAGGTCTTCACCGGCTGAGGCGCCGTTCAGGCCGCGTAGGCCGCGGCGAACAGGTCCTCCAGCGCCGAGTTGACCACGTCGGCGCGGTCGACATGGGGATGGTGGGCGGCGCCCATGACCGTCATGTGGGCGGCTCCCAGGCGTCCCGCCGTCAGCGAGGCGCACATCATCAGGGGCACCCCGTCGCGCTGGCGGTGCTGGGGATGGGCGTCCTCCCAGGTCCCGGAGACCACCAGCCTCGGGAAGGCGGCCCCGGCCAGGTGCTCCAGCGGGATCCCGGCCTCCCAGCACGGCCGCGCCCGCAGGGCCGTCGCCGCGGCGCGCAACCGGGCGGGCGACGGCTCCAGCGGGACGGTCCCCGCCGACTCCGCCGCCCCCAGCAGATACCGCCGCGGGGTGAGATCGGCGGGCATCCCCGCCAGCATCTCCTCACGCGCCCGGACGCATCGGCGACGACCGGATCGTCCATCGCGAGCTGGTAACAGTCCGGCTCGATCAGCGCCAGCGACCGGATCATCTCCGGACGGGCCGCGGCGGCCAGCAGCGCCACCACCCCACCGGACCCGTGCCCGACCACGTGCAGCGGCCCATGGACGTCCAGCAGGGAGATCACGTCGAGCGCGTCCACGGTCACATCACCCCGGACGATGTCCGGACTGTCCCCATGGCCCCGCCGGTCCATCAGCAGCAGCCGATGCCGCTCCGACAGCGGCCGCTGGGCACCGAACCCCAGGACCGGATCGTCCCCCCAGGCCACCGAGCCGTGAATCATCAAAACGGCGTCTCCGTGGACGCCCCAGCGCGTCAGGTGAATCTCTTCCATCGCCCCGCCCTACCCCGCCCGGCCCCACCTTCACCACCCGCTGGCGGGGAGGGGGCCGAAGGGGCCACACTGAGCGTCCTGGACACCGGTGGAAGGGAAGGGGCGCACGTGGACGTGGTCGCAGGAGTGATGGCGGGGCTGGCCGGGGGAGCGGTGGAGATCGTGGACCTCACGGCGCCGCTGAGTCCGCACACGCCGGTGCTGCGGCTGCCCGAGCCGTTCGCGAACACGATCCCGCTGTCGCTGGAGAAGGTCAGCGACTTCGACGCCGACGGGCCCTACTGGAGCTGGAACAACATCCACACCGGCGAGCACACCGGAACCCACCTCGACGCGCCGGTCCACTGGGCCAGCGGCAAGGACGGCCTCAGCGTCGACCGGATCCCGCCCTCGCGCCTCACCGGCCCCGCCATCGTCGTCGACTGCACCGCCGAGGCCGCCGACGACCCCGACTTCCTGCTCGGCCCCGGCCACCTCGAGGCGTGGACGGCCGAGCACGGGCCGCTCCCGCAGGGCGCCTGGCTGCTGTTCCGCACCGGCTGGAGCGCCCGCTCCGACGACCCCGAGGCCTTCGCCAACGCCGACGAGAACGGCCCGCACACCCCCGGGGTGTCCGTGGCGGGGGCGGAATGGCTGGCCGCCTCGCCCATCAGCGGGTTCGGCGTGGAGACCGTGGGCATCGACGCCGGGCAGGCCGGCGGCATGGAACCCGCCTTCCCCGTCCACTACCACCTGCTCGGCGCCGACAAGTACGGGCTGACCCAGCTGCGCAACCTCGACCTGCTGCCCACCTCCGGAGCGATGATCATCGTGGCTCCGCTGCCGATCGTCGGCGGCACCGGCAGCCCGGCCCGGGTCTTCGCGCTGGTGCCACGGGCATGAGCGAGACCGTCGCCGAGCTCACCGGCAGGCTGCTCGCCGACCTGGGCGTCGGGCATGCCTTCGGAGTGGTCGGCAGCGGCAACTTCGCGCTGGTCAACGCGCTGCGCGCGCACGGCGTCCCGTTCACCGCCGCCCGGCACGAGGGCGGCGCGGCGAGCATGGCCGACGGGTTCGGCAGGCTCAGCGCGCTGCCCGCCGTCCTCACCACTCATCAGGGCTGCGGGCTCACCAACGCCGTCACCGGGATCGCCGAGGCCGCCAAGAGCCGCACCCCGCTGCTCGTGCTGACGGCCGACACCGCGGCCTCCGCCGTCCGCTCGAACTTCCGGATCGACCAGGACGCGCTGGCCGCGAGCGTCGGAGCGGTGCCCGAACGCGTCCACGCAGCCTCCTCCGTGGTCGCCGATCTCCTGCGCGCCTACCGGACGGCCGTCCACGGGCGGCGGACCGTCGTCGTCAGCCTGCCCCTGGACGTCCAGGGGCAGACCGTCACCGCCGCACGGTGGACCGCTCCGGTGCCGCCCGAGCCGGTCAGGCCCGGCTCCGCCGCGGTCGAGGCGTTCGCCGCGCTGCTGGCCGCCGCCGAACGGCCGGTGTTCGTCGCCGGGAGGGGCGCCCGCGGCGCGGGCCCGGTGATCTCGGCGCTGGCCGCCAGGACGGGCGCCCTGCTGGCCACGTCCGCGGTCGCCAACGGCCTGTTCGCGGGGGAGGAGTTCGATCTCGGGATCTCCGGCGGGTTCTCCTCGCCGCTGGCCGCCGAGCTGATCGGCGGCGCCGATCTCGTGGTCGGCTGGGGCTGCGCCCTGAACATGTGGACGATGCGGCACGGCGCCCTCATCGGCCCGGACGCCACGGTCGTCCAGGTCGACGACGACGCGGCCGCGCTCGGCGCCCACCGCCCCGCCGATCTCGGCGTCCACGGCGACTGCGCGGCCACCGCCACCGACGTCCTGGACGCGCTCGGCGCCGGGACGGCCACCGGGCTGCGGCGGCCCGACGTCGCCGAACGGCTCACGCGGCGCCGCTGGTGGAACCAGACGCCCACCCCCGACCTGTCCGGGAGCGGCCGGATCGACCCGCGTGTCCTCAGCTCCGAACTCGACCGGATCCTGCCCGCCGAACGCGTCGTCGCGGTCGACTCGGGCAACTTCATGGGCTACCCCAGCGCCTACCTGCGCGTCCCCGACGAGAACGGCTTCTGCTTCACCCAGGCGTTCCAGTCGATCGGCCTGGGCCTGTCCAGCGGCATCGGCGCCGCCCTCGCCCGCCCCGGCCGCCTCGGCGTGGTCGCGACCGGCGACGGCGGCTTCCTCATGAGCGTCTCGGAGCTGGAGACCGCCGTCCGCCTCGGCCGCCCCCTGCTCGTCGTGGTCTACAACGACGCCGCCTACGGAGCGGAGATCCACCACTTCGGTCCCGAGGCGGACCTTTCGGCCGTCACCTTCCCCGACTCCGACCTGGCCGCGCTCGCCCGAGGCTACGGCGCCCGCGGCGTGACCGTCCGCACCGTCGCGGACCTGGCCGAGGTCGCCGCCTGGTCCGCCGCCCCCGAGGGCGTCCTGGTCGCCGACGCCAAGATCGCCGACGACGGCGGTTCCTGGTGGCTGGCGGAGGCGTTCAGGGGCCACTGACCCCGCGCAGCGCCCGGATGGCGAGCGCGGCGCTCTGCACGGCGCCCTCCATCGTGGTGGGCCAGTCGTTGCGGGTCCAGTCGCCGGCCAGGGCGAGGCCCTCGACGGCCGTCCGCTGGCCGGGACGGACGGCACCGGTCCCCGGACGCGAGGAGAACGTGGCCTTCCGCCACGGGACGACATGGGCGTGCACCACACGGGCGTCCCGGGCCTCCGGATACAGGGCCCGCAGCGAGGCCACGCAGCGCTCCACCACCTCGGGGGCGCGCAGCCCGATCAGGTCGTAGGCCGCGCAGGTGGTGAGCGCGTAGAGATGTCCGGCTTCGCTCCGGCGCCCGTGCATGCGGGTCCGGTCGAACACCCAGTGGACGTCGCCGTCGAGCAGGGTCTCCCACGGATGGGTCATGCCGATCGGCCGGTCGAGGTAGAGGTTCACCGACACGATCGGGATCGGGACCAGCTCCCGCGCCGCCGCACCGATCTCCGCCGCTCCGGGCAGGAGATCGAGGAGCCCGCCGGCGTCCCAGGCCGGCACCGCGACGATCACCGCGTCGGCCGGGATCACCTCACCGTCGGCCAGGCCCACCCCGCGCGCCCTGCCGCCCCGCACCTCCACGCGCACGGCCCGGGCCCGCAGCCGCACCTCCACATCCCGCTCGGCGAACACCTTCTCGGCCCCGGTGACATACAGGGTCCGCAGGTCGACGGTCGGATATCCGATGGCGAACGCCCGCCGTCCCTGCCGCAGCGCCCTCCTGCACCCCACGGCCAGCGCGGACGCCAGCGCGTGCGCCGACGCCCGTCCCGGCTCCTCGTTGAGCACGCCCAGGGCGGCCGGACGCCACAGCATCCGGCGCAGCGCCTGCGGCATGCCGATCCGCTCCAGCCACTCCTCGACGGTCATCTCATCCAGCCGGGCCCCGGGCCGGACCGCCGCGACCAGCATCCGCAGATGGGGGACCACGCTCCGGGCCAGGTCACCGAACCCGATGCCGGGAACCCCGCCCGTCCAGAGACCGAGCATGTCGCGGACACCGGTCCCCAGGGTCGCGGGCGGGGCGCCGGCCGCCCTGACCCCGAAGGAACGCGGGAACTCCACGTGCTCGCGCGTCCCGACCGAGCCGAGGTACCGCAGCAGGTGGCGGTAGGACCCGGCGATGACGTGCTGCCCGTTGTCCACCATCTCGCCACCCGCCTCGGCCAGCGGAAAGCCCAGCGTCCGCCCGCCGAGCCGTCCCCTGCGCTCGACCAGCGTCACCCGGTCGCCCTGCTCGGCCAGCCACACCGCCGAGGCCAGCCCCGCCAGCCCTCCACCGATCACCACGACCCTGCGCACGGCCACCTCCCGGCTGTCGAGCCCCCGCACCTCGCCGGGCCACGCTCGCGGGGGGACCATCGGCCGGGGTCACCTCGGTGCGGGTGTCCTCCACCCACCTCTACCACGCGGTCGCGCTGATCGGCCGCCGGAAGGTGTCACCCGGTGGCGGTGTAGGCGGCGATGCACCGGTCGGCCGCGGCGCGGGCGGCGGAGGGGTCGCGGCCGGAGGCGACGTCGGCGGCGTACCAGGCCTCGCCCGCCTGGGTCATGAAGGAGACGCCCTCGGGGGAGACGGTCCAGGGCATCATGTCGGCGGCGTTGAAGGTGCCGTCGGTGAGGTGCAGGGCCAGACCGAGGAAGCCGGAGTCCCAGCCGATGCCGACCGCGCCGGGCCCGAACTCGGCCCACCGCTCGTCATCGACGTGCGCGACGTGCTCCAGCTGGAACCGGGTGTGGTCCTCCTCGACAGGGACGAGCGTGAGGGTGATCCAGCTGATCTCGCCGCCGAACTCCCAGGTCGCCTCGATCCTGTGCGGACGGTCGCAGGACTCGATGAGGCCGCCCGCGTGGTTCTCGAACTGGAAGCGGCCGCCCTCCTTGAGGTCGCCGGAGATCGGCAGGAACCAGCGCGGGATCCGCTCGGCGCTGGTGCAGGCCTCCCAGAGGTCGTCCTGGGAGGTGGGGTAGACCCGGCTGACGGTGATCACACGGGCCTCGCCCGCCTCCAGGGTCCGGGACCCCACGGTGCGGCTGACCGCGCTGATCTGATGGGTGACGTCGATCATGTCGTCTCTCCTCTGCGTTCTTTCTTCCCACGGGCGATCTCGGTGGCCAGCGCGTCCAGGTGAGGCGTCCAGAACCGGCGGAAACGCCCGATCCACTCGTCCACCTCGCGCAGCGGCGCGGGGTCCACGGCGTACATCCGTCGTGTACCCACCGCCCGGACGCTGGCGAACCCGTGCTCCCGCAGCACCTTGAGGTGCTGCGACACGGCGGGCTGGGTGATCCCGAACTCCCGCCGCACGACCTCGCTGACCTCTCCCGAGCTCAGCTCTCCGCCGGCCAGCAGCTCCAGAATCCGCCGCCGCACCGGATCTCCCAGGACGTCGAATGCGTGCACACCCCCAAGCTACAGGCTCAGCTTATATAAGCCAAACCTTAAGCTCGCCCGGGGGAGGGGGCGGGGCGGCCTAGGATCGTGGGCGTGAGCGCAACCGGCCCGGCACGCCCCGACGCGCAGGAGGCGTTCCGGCTGGCCCGGCGCACGTTCATGGCCGGTGAGCGGATCGACATGCAGCAGCTCGCGGCCGCTCTCGGAGTGGACCGCTCGACCCTGTTCCGGTGGGTCGGCAACCGCGACCAGCTCCTGGTGGCCGTTCTCACCTCGCTGAACGAACCCACCCTGCGCGCGGCGGCCGAGCAGGCTCCCGGGACGGGCGGCGAGCGCATCGCGCGGATCGCGGGCGGCTACGCCCGGATGCTGATCGACGCCCCCTACTACCGGATCTTCCTGCGGCGCGAGGCCGAGCGGGCGCTCAGGCTGATCACGACCAAGGCCAGCCCGCTCCAGCAGCAGGTCGTGGCGTCCTTCGCCCGGCTCGTCCAGGAGGAGCGCGACCGGGGCCGCCTCGACCCGCCGATGGCCGTCCCCGACCTGGCCTACCTCGTGGTGCGGATCATCGAGTCGTTCATCTACGCCGACTCCATCACCGGCGACGACCCCGACGCGGCCAAGGTCGAGGCCGCGATCGGGGCGCTGCTGCACGGTACCGGCCGCGCGCCCGTCAGGTGAGCGCCTTGTACACGGCCGTGAGGTAGGCCGCCGAACGATCGGAGCCGATGATGCCCGGCGCCATCCTGTTCATGACGTAGGCGACGGTGAGACGCCGCTCCAGATCACAGATGATCATCGAGCCGCCCCAGCCGCCCCAGAAGGCGATCCGCCCCTCGGGCAGGTAGGGCAGGGTGGCCGGTTCGGGCAGGCCGAAGCCGATGCCCCAGCGCAGCGGGACGCCCAGGACGAGGTCGGCGCCCCGGGCCTGCTCCTGGAAGATCAGATCGATCGTCGAGGGGCTGAGCAGGGTGACGCCGCCCGCGGTGCCGCCGAGGGTGACGGGGGACAGCATCCGGGCCAGGCCGCGGGCGGTGGCGTGGCCGTTGAGCGCGCCGAGCTCGGCCGCCCGCCAGGCGGCGTCGTTGGCGCGGGCGGCGTCCAGGACCGGGCCGGTGAAGGTCCTGATCACCGGCAGGGCGGGGTCGAGGGCGCCCAGATCCAGCTCCAGCGGCGGCGGGGGGAGGATCTCGGCGACGCGGGCGGCGTCACCGGGGAGCGCGCCGATCTGGAAGTCGGCCCCCAGCGGCCCGGCGATCTCCTCGCGGACGAAGTCCTTCAGCGTCCGCCCGGTGATGCGGCGGACGAGCTCCCCGATCAGGTGGCCCTGAGCGGCGGCGTGGTAGCCCGACGCCGTTCCCGGCTCCCACCAGGGCGCCTGGGCGGCGAGCCGCGCGGCGGCGGCCTCGGTGTCGAACATGTCCTCCAGCGCGAACGGCTGGTCCCAGCCCGACACCCCGGAGGTGTGGGCGAGCAGGTGACGGACCTCGACGGCGCCCTTCCCCGCGGCGGCGAACTCCGGCCAGTAGTCGGCGACGGGCGCGAACACGTCGAGCAGCCCGCGTTCGACCAGGACGAGCGCGGCCAGCGCCGTGACGGTCTTGGTCGAGGACCAGACGTTGACGATCGTGTCCTCGCGCCAGGGCCGGGTCCGGGCCGCGTCGGCGTATCCGCCCCACAGGTCGACGACGGTCCGCCCGTCGACGTCGACCGCGATCGCGGCGCCCAGCTCGTCGGCGGCCAGCCGCTCGGCGAACACCTCGCGCAGTTCCTCGAAGCGGGGCTCGTGGGTTCCTTGGACGTCCTCGGCCATCGGGGTTCCTCTCGACCGGCGGGGGCGGCGACGCCTGCAACGTATAGCGAGATGTTGCAGCAATCAACGGAGCGGGCGGGGTCTTGTGCGGACGCACCGCGCGGCGCCCGCCCGCCGGGGCGAGGGAGGGCCGGATGTGAGGGAACGATCACGGTGCGGGCAAGAATCAACTAGGCCGTTTCGCCGAGTCAGAGGGCGGGTTATGGTGCGGGCGTCCTTCGGGGGACCGAGCAAGACCGGTTCTGGGAGTAGGCCCATGCGGTTTCGTCTCCGGCGGGCGCTGGCAGCGCTCGCGCTCGTCGTTCCAGCCGTCCAGATCCTCACGGCACAGGCCGCGCACGCGGCGCCGCCGAACATCTCACTCGCCAACGTCAAGGCGCATCTGACGCAGCTGCAGTCGATCGCCACCGCCAACGGCGGCAACCGCGCCCACGGCCGTCCGGGCTACCTCGCCTCGGTCAACTACGCCAAGGGCCTGCTCGACGCCGCCGGGTACACCACCACCGTCCAGTCCTTCACCTACAACGGCGCCACCGGCTACAACCTCATCGCCGACTGGCCCGGCGGCGACCCCAACGACGTCCTCATGACCGGCTCCCACCTCGACAGCGTCACCGCCGGCCCGGGCATCAACGACAACGGATCCGGCAGCGCCGGCGTGCTGGAGACCGCCCTGGAGGTCTCCCGGCAGGCCCTCGCCCCGACCAAGCACCTGCGGTTCGGCTGGTGGGGCGCCGAAGAACTCGGCCTGCGCGGCTCCACCGCCTACGTCTCCTCCCTGACGGCCACCGAACGCGCCAAGATCAAGGGCTATCTGAACTTCGACATGATCGGCTCGCCCAACCCCGGCTACTTCCTCTACGACGGCGACAACTCCGACGGCGTCGGCTCGGGCCCCGGCCCGTCCGGATCGGCCCAGATCGAGGCGACCCTGGCCGCCTACTTCACCTCCATCGGCGTCGCGACCCGCGGCACCGACTTCGACGGACGCTCCGACTACGGCCCGTTCATCGCCCAGGGCATCCCCGCCGGAGGCACCTTCACCGGCGCCGAGGGCGTCAAGACCGCCGCCCAGGCCACCCTGTGGGGCGGCACCTCCGGCCAGGCGTTCGACGCCTGCTACCACCGCGCCTGCGACACCTCCGCCAACATCAACGACACCGCCCTGGACCGCAACGCCGACGCCATCGCCTACACCGTCTGGACCCTCGGTACCGCGGCCGTGCCCACCACCGTCTGGTCGGACTCCTTCGAGACCTCCACCGGCTGGACCACCGACCCCGCCGGCACCGACACCGCCACCACCGGCCAGTGGGAGCGCGGCGACCCCGCCGCCACCACCTCCTCCGGCACCAAGCAGGTCGGCACCACCCCCAGCGGCGTCAACGACCTCGTCACCGGCCGCCTGGCCGGCACCGACGCCGGAACCCACGACGTCGACGGGGGAGTGACGAGCGTCCAGTCACCGCCCATCACCCTGCCCGCCACCGGGACCCTCACCCTCGCCTACTCCTGGTACCTCGCCCACGGCAGCAACTCCTCCACCGCCGACTCCTTCCGGGTGAAGATCGTCGGCGCGACCACGACGACCGTCCAGCAGCAGCTCGGCGCGGCCGCCAACCGCAACGGCGCCTTCGCCCCCGCGACCGTGAACCTGACCCCCTACGCGGGCCAGACCATCCGCATCCTCATCGAGGCCACCGACGCCTCCACCGGCAGCCTTCTCGAGGCCGGCGTGGACGACGTCACCATCACCCGCCAGTAGACCGGTCCCGGGCGGCCCCCGCCGGGGCCGCCCGGGCACCCGCACGACACGGGACACGGACGGGACATCCGGCTCAGGCGCGGCGGCCGCCGATACGGCACCGTGGGCCGGGGGAGGGGACGGGATGCGGCGGGTGTCGGTGAACGGCCGGGGCATGTTCGAGGTGACCGGTGACGCGCAGGGCGTGATCGTCGGCTTCCTGGGCTGCGCGCTGAGCCCCTACCCGTGCGGGCCGCCGCTCCGGGAGGAACTGGCCGGACGGTTCGCCCCCGGCGGGCCGGGGCTGGCCGTCCCCGACACGTTCGCCGCCTACCGGATGCTGTCGCGCGACGACCTTCCGGACGAGTACCTGATCGGCGGTCTCCCGCCCGGCTGGAGGCATCTGACCTTCACCCCTGACGAGGAGACCTGGGCGCTCGTCCTGTTCTCCCGCGAGCGGCGGACCGCCCTCAGCGAGCTCGTCGAGGGGGAGGAACTGCGCGCGCTCCTCGCCCAGGCGCTGGAGCTCAGAGCGCGATGGGACGGCTACCGGCATGGCTCCTGAGGAACGGTCCCGGGCGGGCAAAGAACACCAAGGAGCGCGCCCCGAGCGTCCGGCCGGGGAGCGCCGCTGACCCGCCGGTGGAGCACCGAGCCTTTGCCCAGGTCACAGCGTTGCCGCTCGGAGATCCGACAGAACGCCCATAGCTCCGCGAAGCCGGGTGAAGGGGTGGGCACGGGCCGCTTTGCCTTCCACCATCTGCCTTGGTCGGGGCTTGGCGATCCGGTCAGAGGCTCGAGGGCAGGATGGTGAGGATCGCCAGGCCCACGA
Source organism: Actinocorallia longicatena (assembly GCF_039534125.1). Lineage (NCBI taxonomy): Bacteria > Bacillati > Actinomycetota > Actinomycetes > Streptosporangiales > Thermomonosporaceae > Actinocorallia > Actinocorallia longicatena. The sequence continues at coordinate 150,930 of NZ_BAAAUV010000012.1, forward strand.
CCAGGTTGATGGCGGCCACGGCCAGCATGTGGCCGAAGGATCCGCCGAAGGTGAACGGCAGCAGGGTGGCGGCCGCGGTCAGCAGCCCGACGATCCAGGAGAAGAACCGCAGCGGGCTCGGCATGGCCAGCAGCAGCACGTGCAGGAGAGCGGTGGCGGCCAGTGCCGCACCCGCGGCGGCGAGCGCGTAGGACGTGGTGGAACCGTCGCCGTAGGACCCCGAGTCGACCGGGGCGAGAAGGTCGCTCTTGACGAACAGCCGGATGACGATGACGCCCACGACCACGACCAGCGCGACCACGACCGCCGTCCCCGCCCCGGCCGCCCACAGCCGGCCCGGGCTGAAAGAACGCCGGGCAGGGGGTGGTTCGGCAGGGCCCTGCCAGGGATTCGTCATGGCACCTCGCTCCGCACGGTCTCTCCCGGGGTCTGCCCGTGCCTCACCCAGGCGAAGGCCAGCGGACCGTCCGCTGTTCACCAAGCGGGCGGTCGCGGAGAACGCGGCGGCCGGGTCAGGCGGCCAGGGACCGGGAGCACCGGGCGCCGGCGAGGTGGTCCAGGGCCGACCGGACGGTACGGCCGTCGAGGAGGTAGACGGCGTCCGGTTCGCCCCGGGACCCCGAACCGTCCGTGTCCGGGCCGGCTTCCCACACCTTCACCCTGATGTGGGCGTCGCCCGGCGGCCGGCGCGCGTGCTCCTGGCGGGGGTCCGCGGCGAGGACCAGCAGATACCGCTCCATGACGGAGCGGGCGAACCGGCGGGCGCTCATCTCCCGGCCGGAGAGCGCTTCCACCGCGACGAGCCCGGCCTCGGCGACGTTCACCGGCGACCAGTGATCACTCTCCCAGCCCGTCTGCACCTCGAACAGGAAACGCTCCACCGACACCAGCTCCCTCGAACACCGCGGCCGAAGGTCTCGCCCTACCTCGGCGGGCCCGATTCAAACCCCTCCGCCGTCCAGGTGGCGGGGCACGGGAGGTCGATGCCATGATCCGGTGGTGTTCGGTGTGAGTGAGAACGATCTCCAGGAGCGGCTGTCGGCGCTGGAGGAGCGGATGACCGACCGGGTCGACGACCTCGGACGGGAGCTCCGGGAGCTGGTCGACCGGCGGATCGGGGAACTGCGGGAGATCCTGGACGTCGATCCGGAGGAACGGACACGGGCACTGGTCACTTACGCGGCCGAGGGCGTCCGCCGCGAACTGGAGCAGACCATCGCCGAGGCGGCCCGGCTGCGGGAGGGCACCGGCGCGCTCCAGAAGGCTCAGGAGGCGCTGACCGCCCGCCTGTCCGGTGGCGGTGATCCGCCGCCGTGGCGGACCAACGCGCGCTTCAACGTCGTCTACCGGGCGGAGGTCCCCTCCTACATCGCCGTCTATTTCGTGGGCGGGCGCACCGACCGTGTCTCCCTGCTCATCGGCGACGACGACCCGCCGGCCAAGAGCTACGGCGAGCTGGACGTCTCCGCCGAGACCACCTCCTTCATCGGCGCCCTCGTCCGTCCCGGAGAGCACTGGATGGCCAGGGCCAAACGCGGCACCGGCTCGGTGAAGTGCGTCGTCACCACCCTCTACTGACGTTCAGCCGGGCTCGTGCCGCCCGGGGGACAGGCCCAGAACGTCGTGCAGGTGGACGCCGTCGGTGGCCCAGCGGATGAGCGCGGCCCTGTCGATGAGATGGATATCGGCCTTCTCGGAGAAGGCGAGGGCGTCCCGGGTGTAGCCGCTGGTGGTGACGACGAGCTTGAGCCGGGCCTGGTAGATCGGCCAGGCCGCCCCCGCGACCTTCTGCACGTCATGGGAGCCGACCCGGTTGCCGTGCGCGTAGTGCTTCACCTGGACCATCCAGATCCCGCCCAGGACCGGGTCATGGCCGACGACGTCACCGGAGAAGTCCCCGGCCCGTCCCGTGTGCTGCGCGTCGACCCCGTCGCGGCGCAGCAGGCGCATGACGGCGATCTCGAACTCCCGCCAGTGCATCGCCTCCATCTCCTCGAACGTCAGGCTGTAGGAGGCCATCCGCCCACGGCGCTCCTGCTCGGCCGCCCACAGCGACCGCCAGTACCGGTCGGCTCCGACAGCCGCCAGCGCCAGCAGAGGCAGCGCCAGATACCAGCGGTCGACCGCCAGCCTCCACCCGGCGTGCAGCAGCCACCCCCCAGCCGCCAGCCCCACAACCCAGGCGAACCAGCCCTCCCCGCTCCGCGGCCTGGACGGCAGCCAGAGCCACCCCGGCACCCACCAGGGCCGCCACTCCTCCTCGAACCCGACGCCCACGGAGCCTCCCGGTCCGGCCGGCCACGCTGACAAGCCACGCCACCCGATGGAAACACGCCCCACCGACGGAAAACCGCCCGACCACCACCCAGGTAAGACAGATGTCCACCCGAGGTGAGCCCGGCGTACCTAGGGCTCGTACCTCACATCAACGGTGGTCAGTTCGGGAAACGTGCCGACCTGGCTCAGGAGCCCGTCCCCGGCCCTCAGCGCGTCGATCGGGCTTCCCGATGTGTCGAGGAGCCTCTTGACGCCGACCTGGTCCCTGAACCTGATGGTCGCCTTGGTCAGCTGCTCGGTCCCGGCGCAGTTCCCCTTCCCCGCCGACCTCGTCTCGGCACCGACGGTGATGCGATCGCCCGCAGCCGACAGCGTCACCCTCACCTCTTCGTCGCACGACCCGGCCCAGAAGATCAGCGTTCCGGCCGAGCCGCTCTGATCCGGCACATACCCCTCCACGTCGGCCTGCTGAAAGGGCTGCGGGCCGGCCGAGCACGACGTCAGCGCGAGGAGGACCGCGGCGCCGATGCTGATCGATCTTCCACCGCTCATGGCCATCGGCCCCTTCTCGTCTGTACGGCATCCGGCCGCCGACGCCACGTCGAGGTGCCAGGTCGAGCTGCTAGGCATCGCCGTTGACGGCCTGGAGGAGGGTCCAGCGGCCGTCGAGGCGGGCGGCGGTCAGGAGGATGCGCCAGCCGGGCTTCGCCATGGCGCAGATCCTGGGTGGGAGGGAGATCGGTCCGATCTCGGTGTCGAGACCGTCCTCCCTGAACGTGATCGAGCCTTCCGTGATCTTCACGATCTCGGCGTACTGGTCGGCGATCCAGTCCTCGGAGGCGAGTTCGCCGTGGTCGACGTCGGGGGCCTCGTCCTCGATGTGGTCCTTGAGGGCGTTCACGAACGTCCGGACGGCCGTGAAGCCGCCGAACCTCTCGGTGAGCTCACCGGCGAGGGACTTCGCGGTTCCGGCGCCGATCTGGCCGGTGTCCCTCAGGTGGTCCAGGAGGGCGTGCATCACCTCACGGATGGTCTCCAGCTCGGCCGGGCTCGCGAACCTCTTGTGCACGACCACGTAGCAGAAATCGGGAAGGTGGTCGGCGATGCTGCTCGCGCGGACCGTGCCCGGCTTCTCGTCGCCGTACCAGCCGATGCTGAAGCGCAGGATGCCGACGACGTCCTCGACCGCCTCGAAGTCACGCCGGGGGAGACGAGCGCGCTCGCCGGACAGGAACCGTCGCAGCGCCTCCTCCAGGGACGTCTTCGCCCGCCCGGCCGGCTCCACGCCGTCCCGCGCGAGGGCTTCGGCCTCGACGAGCGCGTCGTAGGCCAGGTCCTGGAGGCGTTCGTAGGGGTGGTCGTCCTCCAGGTCCTCGAACGGGTCGATGAAGTACGCGTCGTCCTCGTCGTCCTCGGCCAGATCACCGAACTCCTCGGCCCACTCGATCCGGTGCGTCCCGGCCATCGCCATGAGCCGCCGGTACAGATCCGCGTCCGGGACGCGCTCCGGTTCCGTCCCCGGCCTGGGCACGCCCTCTCCGCCGCACCAGACCCTGACGCGCACCGGCCGGGTCAGCCGCTCCAGCCCCTCGACCACGGCCGTGAACGTCATGAGCTCGCCGGTCGTCTCCTGGGCATGGCCGCTGAGCTCCCTGGCGTGGTCGCCGTACCTCAGCAGCGCGCCCCACCCGCCGGGCCCCGCGGTGCTCTCCCCGAGGCCCGCGGCCATCAGGCGCACGATCCCGGGCTCCGGCTCCTCGATCACGTTCGCGCCCTCCGATCGGCTCAGCGGCATTCCGGCCGATCGTAGTGACAAAACCGGTTCTCTCATGGAATGTCGGCGGTGATCACTAGAGTCCGGCCATGACCTCCGCTCCGCAGACGACCTCTGACGCCTGGCGTCACCAGCTCACCGCCGCGTTCGAGATCTTCCTCGGCCGCCCCCTGGCGAGCTTCGACCCTGCCGCCGACTACGCGACGATCTTCGGCGGCAACCTCTTCCGCGAACTCGGCTTCGCCCGCGACCCCGCCTGGGTGACGCCCGCCGCGCTCACCGGCGCCGAACCGGTCATCTGGGACTGCCCGATCTTCGACCTCGACGAGCCGCTCCTGCGCTTCGACGCCTGCCGCTCGGTCTTCGAGTTCGACAAGCGCGACCTCCCCGCCGCCCTGGAAGCCGACCTCGCCCAGGTCTTCTTCGACGGCCGCCTCCTCCTGGGCGCCGATCTGGCCCCGCTGGCCGCCCGTCACGACCTGGCCGCCCTGGCCGACGCGTGGACGGTCTGCCACCCGCGCCTGCTCACCGACGGCACGCTCTTCGACGCCTTCCGCGCCGCGACCGCCCTCGGCGACGACCCCGCCAGCCTCCTGAACCTCGAGGCCGAAGCGTCGGAGGAATGGCAGGACGCCCTCTCCGCCCTCCCCTCACCCGAACTCCGCGCCCATCTGTCCTTCTTCTGCACCGACGGCGAAGAGGGCCTGATGTACCTGGGCACCGAACGTTCAGGCGGCGCCCTCGTCCCCGCGCCCGGCGCCACCCTCATCGCCAACTGGGAAGAGGGCCAGAGCCAGGTCGAGTTCGCCATCGTCCGGCTCGGCACCCCCTTCGAAGCCGGGGCGTAGGGGATCCGTCTCTTTCAAGAGGGTGGCGGTGCGGACGAGGGCGGCGACGGCTCGTGATCGGCTGTGCGACGGCCAGGCGATCACCGTCGTGATGCTGGGGGCGTCCAGGACGGGGACGGTGTCCAGGTCGCCGCGCAGGTGCGTGCGGCAGGATTCCGGCAGGACGGCCGTGGCGCGGCCGAGGGCGATCAGCTGGTAGAGCTGGGCGGTGTCGTGGGCCTCGGGGCCGGGGCCGTCGGGGTAGGTGCCGTCGCGGCGGGGCCAGCGGGGCATCGGGAGGCCGGGCAGGCCGGTGACGTCGGCCATCGTGACGTGGTCGCGGGAGGCCAGGGGATGGCCGGCCGGGACCACGGCGACCTGGCTCTCGGTGTGGAGTTCCTCGGTGTCGAATCCGGCCGTCGAGTCGAACGGCCGGTGCAGGAGCGCGACGTCGGCGAGGCCGTCGCGGAGCATGTACTCCTGTTCGCCGATGCCGCAGAGCCGCACGTCGACGGGGACAGCGCCGGGGGCGGCGGCGTAGGCGGCCAGAAGCCCGGCCAGCAGTTCGCCGGCCGCCCCCGCCTTGGTGACGAGGACCAGGCCGGGACGGTCCTTCGCGGCACGGCGGGTACGGCGCCCCGCGGCGTCGACCGCGTCGAGGGCGGCCCGGCCCTCGACGAGCAGGACCGATCCGGCCTCGGTGAGCGAGACGGTGCGGCCGGCCCGGTCCAGCAGGGTCACGCCCAGGCGGCGTTCGAGCTGCTGGATCGCCCGCGACAGCGGAGGCTGCGCGATCCCGAGACGTTGCGCGGCCCGGCCGAAGTGCAGCTCCTCGGCGACGGCGACGAAGTACCGCAACTCCCGCGTTTCCATGCCCCTCACGGTATCCGCCCGGATCGATACCCGTGAGGTATCGGCGGCCACCCGATCGGTGTTGGAGGTTCCGGCGCGGGCCGGGCCAGGATCGGGACATGAGCGAACAGAAGATCGCACTGGTGACAGGCGCGAACAAGGGGATCGGGTTCGAGATCGCGGCCGGGCTCGGCGCCCTCGGATGGAGCGTGGGCGTCGGCGCCCGGGACACCGGACGCGGGGAGGCCGCCGTGGACAAGCTCCGGGCGGGCGGCGCCGACGCGTTCGCCGTGCCCCTCGACGTGACCGACGACGCGAGCGTGACAGCGGCGGCCGCCCTGATCGAGGAGCGCCACGGCCGACTGGACGTCCTGGTCAACAACGCCGGGGTGACCGGTGGCATGCCGCAGAATCCCACCACGGTCGGCATCGCCACCCTGCGGACCGCCGTGGAGACCAACGTGATCGGCGTCATCCGGGTCACCAACGCGATGCTGCCCCTGCTGCGCCGCTCGCCGTCGCCCCGGATCGTGAACATGTCCAGCACCGTCGGCTCCCTCACCCACCAGACCTCCGCCGCAGGGCCGGAGACCACGGGCCCGCTGTCGGCCGCCTACTCCCCGTCCAAGTCCTTCCTCAACGCCGTCACGATCCAGTACGCGAAGGAACTGCACGGCACCGGCATCCTGATCAACGCCGCCTGCCCCGGCTACGTGGCCACCGACCTGAACGGCTTCAGCGGCTTCCGCACCCCCGAGCAGGGCGCCGCCATCGCCCTCCACCTGGCCACCCTCCCCGACAACGGTCCCAGTGGCGGCTTTTTCGACGACGCGGGCCCGATCCCCTGGTGAGGAGTCTGAACGGGCTCGCGCGCGGGAGAGTCGGGTGGGGACAGGCCGAGGACGGCGGCGAGCTCGGGGCTGCGCGTGCCGAGCATCTCGCTGCCGTTCTGCTCACCACCGGCCGGGCGGGAAGTCAGCGGACGGCGGGGGAGGGGCGGCTGTCTTCACGGGTCCGGGGAGGCCAGGATGCGTCCGCCGCCGTCCGGTGTGCCCGCCCCGCCCAGCGCGGGACACCGCCCGCACGGGCGGCGCCTCCAGCGATGGGCGTTGTTGAGTGAGCGCTTACTTGCTAAGGTGCGGGTCCGGTCGGTTTCGAGGAGGACGCGTTGGGCGGGCAGGGCATTCCGGAGGACCTGGACCTGATCACGGCCGAGTGGATGACGGCGGCGCTGGCGGCCTCCCATCCGGGGGCGGTGGTGTCGGAGGTGAAGGTGGCGCTGCGCGATGACGGCACCAACCGGCGGGCCCGCCTGGGGCTGAGCTACGCGGCCGGGCAGGGGCCGGAGACGGTGTTCGTGAAAGCGGTCGACCCCGCCCACGCCGAGCTCACCGCCGCGACCAGCGGCCTGTTCCACGAGCCACGCCTGTTCCTGTCGGAGGTGGAGCTGCCGGTCGACCACCCGGCTGTCCACCTGTCGCTGATCGACGAACCCGGCCAGAACTTCATCATGGTGATGGAGGACCTGTCGGCGCGGGGCGCCGATCCCCGCGACTCCACCCGTCCCCTCACCCCCGCCCAGGCCGCCGGCGGAATGCGTGCGCTGGCGCGGCTGCACAGCGCCTTCTGGAACGCCCGTCTCACCGGCCGGCAGGCACTGTCCTGGGTCGAGCCCTACACTCCCTGGCCGCAGGAGATGGACGAGCTGATGGCCGGAGTCATCCCGCTCGCCCGCGAGATGGCCGGCGACGCCCTGCCCCCGCTCGTGCGCGCCTACGAGCCGATGGATCTCATCCGCCTGTGGAAGGGCTACATCCACGCCCTCGCCACCGGCCCGCAGACCCTCCTGCACGGTGACGCCCACATCGGCAACACCTACGTCCTGCCCGGCGACGACATCGGTTTCCTGGACTGGCAGATGCTCCGGCGCGGCCACTGGTCCCTGGACGTCGGCTACTTCCTGCAGGGGGCCGTGACCACCGAGGACCGCCGCGCCCATGAGGCCGAGCTGATCGAGACCTACCGCACCGCCCTGGACGTCCCCGAATCCGAACGTCCCACCGCCGAACAGGCCTGGACCGCCTACCGCGCCAGCGCCGTCTACGGCCTCGTCCTGTGGCTGGCCACCCTCACCGGAAGCGCCTGGCAGCGCGAGGACATCTCCCTCGCCCTCGCCCAGCGCTACGCCGATGCCTTCACCGACCTCGACACCCCCGCCGCCGTCCTCTGACACCATCCCGGTCATGGATTTCGGTTGCAGGGAAGATCGCGATCGTGCGGCCGTCCGCAGCGCGGTGGCCGAGGGCCTGCCCGGGTACCGGGTCGGCTCGGTGACGCCGCTCGGTGAGGGCGAGGACCACATCGCCTTCCAGGTCAACGACGAACTGATCGTCCGGTTCGGCAAGGACCGGGATCCGGAGGCCAGGGCCGCCCGGGTGTCCGCGGAGGCCCGCCTGCTCGCGGGCGTCGCGGAACTGTCACCGGTTCCGGTGCCCGAGCCGGTCTTCATGATCGCCGAGCTGGGCTGCCTGGGGTACTTCAAGCTCCCCGGGGTCCCCCTGATCGACATGGACGCCTCCGAACGGCCGTCCCACGCGCCGTCGATCGCCGCCCGGCTCGGCGAACTGCTCCGGACCCTGCACACCACGCCGCCCGACCGGATGACGGGCCTGGTGGAGATCGACGACCATCCGGCCACGGCATGGCTGGAGGAGGCCGCGCGGACCTACGCCGACGTCGCCGAGACGATCCCGCGGGCCCACCGGGCCGCGGTGGAACGGTTCCTGGCCACCACGCCACCCGACCGGCACGGCCTGGTGTTCTCGCACAACGACCTGGGCATCGAGCACGTCCTCGTGGACCCGGCCACCTGGACGGTCACCGGGATCATCGACTGGAGCGACGCCGCGATCGTCGACCCCGCCTGCGACTTCGGCCTCATCCACCGCGACCTCGGCACCGCCGCCCTCGACCGGGCCCTGGCCGGCTACCCGGCCGACCTCGACGGGATCGAGGCGATCAGGGCGCGTGCGGGCTTCTACGCCCGATGCGGCGTCCTGGAGGACCTGGCCTACGGCCTCCAGGACGGGCACCGCAGGTATCTCGGCAAGAGCCTGGACGCACTCGAGTGGCTCTATCCTGCGGCCAGGGCCCGGAGCACCTCCGGCCAGGCCGAGGACAGCGGGTCGATCAGCCCGTAGTGCCCGCTCCCGGGCACCTCGACCACGGGGGCGGCCGTCCCGCTCCCGGCGGCGTGCGCGGCGAACGCGTGGCCGACCTCGGGCGGAACGATCTCGTCGGCGGCGCCGAACACCTGCACGGTCGGCACCCCGACCGGCACCAGCACCGCCGGATCGGCCTGCGCCCACCGCTGCGGCCACTCCTCGGGCCCACCGCCCATGAGCGCCCCGGCCGCGCCCCCGCCCAGCTTCAGCCGGTGCACCAGAGCGAGATCGGCACAGCCCGCCAGCGAGACGATCCTCCGCGCCCAGGGCTCCTTCTCGCTGCGCCACGGAGACCCCTCCGGAAGGCGGCTGCGCAGCGACGCCCACAGCGCGAGATGCCCCCCGGCCGAATGACCGGCCCACACCGACGCCCCCGTGTCGACACCGTGGCCCTCCACCAGGGCGGGAAGGGCGTCGAAGACCGCGGCGACGTCGTCGAAGGTGCCCGGCCAGCCTCCTCCGGGCTGCCCCGCCCGGCGGTACTCCGGAACCGCCACCGCATACCCGGCCGCCACCAGCCCCCCGGCCATCGGACGCAGATGGGCGCGATCGTAGGCGGCCTTCCAGAACCCTCCGTGGACCAGCACCACCAGCGGAGGGGACGGCGTCCCGGGCAGCCACAGATCGACCACCTGGTCGGGCAGCGGGCCATAGGACAGCGTCGCCGCCGGCTCCGGCCCGCCCCTGGTCAGCACCTCTTCGGACTCCTCCATCACGGCTCCCTCCCTCGCCCGAGCCTAGAGGGAGCCCGTCCCCGACCCGGAATCCGCCCGGGTGAGACGGCCCGAACGCAAGTGCACCGCGAGGCCAGTTTTGGAAACAGCGTTTCCCTTGACGCCGAAGATCTTCGAGCCGCATCCTCATTGCGAAACGGTGTTTCGTCATGGGAAACGGAGAAGCGCATGAAGAGATCCATCCTGAGAGCGGGAACGGGCGCTGCCCTGGTGGCGGCGGCCCTCGGCTCGGCCACGGCACCGGCCAGCGCGGGGGAGGGAGACGTCATCTCCTTCACCACCACCGTCAACGGCGACCCCGCCGACGTCTACGCCCCGGCCGCCGGCGACAAGGACCTGCCCGTCGCCCTGCTCCTCCAGGGCGCCAACGTCGGCAAGGCCAACTACAAGAAGTTCGCCACCGCCGTGGCGTCCTACGGATTCGTCGTCGTGGTCCCCGACCACCAGCGTTTCGTCTTCGGCACTCCCGGCCTCTACGCCGAGGCCTCCGAAGCCTCCTCGACCGTCGCCTGGGCCGCACAGGAGAACGTCCGCACCGGATCACCCCTGTCCGGCGACATCGACACCGGCTCCCTCGTCCTGCTCGGCCATTCCTTCGGGGGAGCGGCCGCCCTCTCCATCGTCACCGGAGCCTGCGCCCCGGTCTTCTGCACCGTCCCCACGCCACCGCCCGCCCAGTTGAAGGGCGTCGCCCTCTACGGCACCAACAACCTCGCCCCCGGCACCACCACCGCACCCCCCATCGCCAACGGCGTCCCGGTCCAGCTCGTCCAGGGCACGGCCGACGGCGTCGCCACCCCCGCGGCGGGCCTGGCCACCTACAACGCCGTCCAGAACCCGCCCAAGATGCAGGTCTCCCTCCTGGGCGCCAACCACTACGGCATCACCGACACCCAGACCCCGCCCGGCGCCGCCCCCGACCCGTCCCCCCAGACCATCACCCAGGACGTCTCCATCGCCTCGACCGCCCGATGGAGCGCGATGTACCTCCGCACCGCCCTCGGCGACCCCTGGTCCAAGGTCTGGCTCTACGGCGTGGGCCCCTACGTCGACAAGACCGTCACCGTCACCTACGTGAAGTAACCCGAACGACTCCGGCCACCATGCACGCTGCACCCGCCAGTCAAGGGCTGGCGGGCTGCCGCACCGTTCATACCTGGGGTGCGACCTCGAGATCCTTCCAGAGGACGTCGATGGGGAAGGGATCTGTAAGGGTGAGGGCAGCGGGGCCCATGTCGCGATGGGTGGTGCCGATATGGGTGTAGGGCTTGCCGCCCCCAGCGAGTGCGTAACGCTCGATGGCCAAGGCACCGACCTTGTCGAAGGTGATGAGCCAGTAGTGGGGGATACCGGCGTCCGCGTAGTCGCTCATCTTGTGGACCCGGTCACGCCGCTCGGACCAGGTCGAAAGGACCTCCGCGACGATGAGGACGTGCTGGGCGGCGAGCTGCTCGTAGTCGGGCAGGCACCGGTGCAGGACCGCGTCGGGCTTGCGGGCGGTGGGAGGCACCTCCCACAGGAGGACGTCGACCTCGGTATTGGTCTCGTAGCAGGAGGCGTTTCCGGTGCGACGCATTTCGGCGACGGCGGCGCCCTCCAAAGCCAAGGAAAGGCGAGTGGCGACCTTCTGGTGGTCGCGGCCTCGCTGCTCCCGCGGGATGACATACCCGTCCACGATCTCGAGATCGCGCCGGATATCGGCGTCGATGTCGAGGAACTGCTCCCAGGTGATGGGGGAGTGCTGTGACTCGGGCCACACGGTCATGATCGAGACTTCCTCGGCTCAGCTGAACGAATCCTTGCCTTCACTCGGCATCCTATGGATATCCACCGCCCGGACCACGCTCGAATCACCAGCGCGACTGTCTCCGGAAGACAGGCCGAATCCCGAAGCCTCAGGCGCGCGTGGGCGTCAGTAGCCAGCGCTCTCGGGGTGGCATGACAGGAGGAAGGCGAACATCGCGGTGGCGTCCCTACGTCCCTGTTCGGCCTCGCAGGCTACGGATCTGTCCCGTCCAGGCGAAGTTGATACCAGTCCGCCGGTAGTCGCACCGTTTCGAAACGGGTCCCGTATCGTTCTGGCCTGCGGCTCCTCACCAAGCAAAGGTGAGGGCGATTCATATTTAGGTGTCAAGTGGGGCGTCCAGTGCAGTGGAAGCTCGGAGCGTGGGGAATGCGCCTACGGAGGCGCAGCTCACCGGGCAGGAGCCCTGCCGATGGAGGTGTTGGGGGTTATGTGGGCTGGTCGTAGGGTTCGGTGAAGGGTGTGGTGGATCGTTTGACGGTGTCGAGTACGGGCTGCATTGCGGGCCCGGCGAGGTAGTAGCGGCCGCGGGCCTGGCCGTGGGAGACGAGCCAGCCGAGCCGGCAGAGCTCGCGGACGTCGCGGATGGATTGCTGGTCGCTGAGCTCAGCGTCTTGCTGGTAGATGGTGCGGCGGACGCGGGATCCCCAGAACGCGGGAAGGAGCGCGAAGGTGACGCGTTCGTCCCTGCCGGCGCCTGCTGCGGCCTCCGACAGCGCGATCCAAGCTCTGCTGAGGAGGTCGACGCGGCGCTTGGCCTGCTGCGCCTGAAGGTGATGGGCGCGGAGGCAGAATCGGATCCACGCGTGGGCGTCGCCCTGAGGGCTCCAGGCGGCACCACCGGTTTCCTTCAGCACTTGGTAGTAGCCGTAAGTGTTCTGGCCTCGGCCGAGCCATTCCTCAATGGAGGAGAACTCCGGCGGCATCAGCGCTTCACGGGAGAACACCAGCGTTGACAGGGCGCGGGACATGCGGCCGTTGCCATCAGCCCAGGGATGGATCTTGACGAGGTTGAGGTGGGCCATCGAGGCCCGCACCGCGACCGGCGCGTCGAGGTCCCCGGTCATTGAGCCAGGCCACGAGCTCGTTCATGAGTTCGGGGACGAGTTCCGGGTCGGGCCCGGTGTAAACGGGGACCAGCGCATCGTCAGGGCTCGACAGGTAGACGGTGCTGCGCCGCAGGCGTCCCGGACGCTTGTCGGGGTGGGGCTCCTGCATCATGAAATGGAGAGAGTTGAGCAGGCCGACCTCGTAGCGGAACTCCCCGCCGGCGTCGGAGAGCGCCTGGATATATGTCATGGCGCGCTGGTAGGCCTCCAACTCCCGCCGGGTGGCCTCGCTGGTCTCCAGCGGCTCTTCCCCGGCCATCAGGGCCTCGACATCATCAACCGTCGCCGGGTAGCCCTCGATCGTGTTCGACCCGACGATCGCTCCAGCGGTCAGGCTCCGCCGCAACTGCTTGGTCCACCGGGCCTGAGGCTGGACGTGCAGGCGTAGATCCTCACGCATCCACTCGATCTCGGCGACTGGAGCCTGCACGTTACGAGGGGAAGCCGCTTGGGCAGGGGAGCCCGTCAAGTCGAGGGTTGGCGGGTCGGTCTCGTTGGTCGTGGATGAAGAGGAGCTCTCCCTGGACGCCCTGCAGGAGAGCGGTGTCGCTCAGCGGCTGTGGGGGAGTGGCGGGCAACGCCCAGTTCCTCCACAAAGGCGGTGCGCCGCCAGCAAAATATCTCCGGCAATTTCAACATCTGGACGACGACAAAGTACACAAGCCGCACCACCGAGTTTTCTGAAATCAATGATCCGAAAGCCCGCCACATTCCGCGGCTGGATGTCCTGTCAGCGGCACCGAACGGCTATCTGGCGCGACGAATTCACTGCTGAATGGCACCTCGACGTCCTGGTAGCGGTGGAGGTAGTGGTGGAGGTACTCGCCAAGGGGACGTTCCCCCAGGCCAGTGAGGTACCAGCGGTGCTCGATGGTGCGCGTATATTCACCGAGGGCGGCCGGACGGAAGGGACTCGATGAACCCGCGACTGGCCCAGGTGCCAGGGGAGTGGTGTCCGATAGCGAGATGGGGGAGCACTGCGTCTGTTGAGGCGTCCGCTGGCAGGCCGACCCGCCCCATGACCGCGACGCGCAGAAGCGTGAGCCACGCTGGTTTGCGGAGCAGGTGTTACTGCTCAGCCGTGTTGACGATCTGCTGTTCGACGGGGTCGTGGTGGAAGTGCCAATTGAGCCTCCCTCTCGCGATCCTGCGACCAGTGGGGGTCAGCCGGACGGTATCGGAAGTGAGCAACCCGGCAACCCGGCAAAGGCGGTCAATGGACAAGGAGTGGACGGTCCTCGAAGATCATGATCAACACTACTTAACATAATGCACATTATCGGCCTGGCTGGGATGTCATCCAGGGGAGTGGATGTCGGGCCGGGTCGGCGTTTGCGGTGGGGTGGGCGCCCTGGGGTGGTGCCGTGCGTGAGCGGGTGACGGGGGTGCCGCCGGCGGGACGGGAGTGGCGATCTTGGTGCGATGTGGTGGGTGATTGCGGAGTGCAGTCGGTTTGTCTGGTTTTGTGTTTTGGGGTTTTTGTCTGGGTTTGGTGGTGTGGATGGTGAGGGGAAAATGCGTGGACGGGTGGTGGGGCGGTGGCTGATCATCGGGGGTATGGGTGGGGCTTATGTGAGGGAAATGCCGTGGGTGATGTCCCTGGACGATGCTGATTCGACGCGGGATGTGATCGATGCGCTGGCGCTGTATCCGTTCGTGTCGGGTGAGCAGCCGCATGCGCGGTCGGCGCGGCTGGAGAGGGTCAGGTCCGAGGCGCCGTTGCGGCCGCTGGACGCCCGGGTGCTGCGGACCTGCTGGGAGGACGGGGAGACCGAGGCGCTGCTGGCCTGCGGTGAGGGGTACACCGTGCGGGTCGTGCGGTGGAAGGACGGGTCGGCGCAGGTCGGGGTGACGGCGACGTCGGCGGAGCTGGCGGTGTCGGTGCTGGCCGAGTCCTCGCGGGACGCCTCGGAGCCGGTGCCGGAGGACGGCACGCAGGTGGAGATCGGGTTCTGGCACGCGGGGTCGCACGGGCCGGTGCGGCGGGAGCGCATGATCGGTGCCTCGGCGTGGGAGGAGATCCGCGGGAACTACCCGTCGGGGGTGGCCTCGGCGCTGGACCGGCTGATGGCGCTGGACGCCGCTGAGCTCTCGGGGCGGCTGCTGTTGCTGCACGGGCCGCCGGGGACGGGCAAGACGACGGCGTTGCGGGCGCTGGCGCGGGAGTGGTCCGCATGGTGCCAGGTCGACTGCGTGCTGGATCCGGAGCGGCTGTTCGCCTCCTCGGCCTATCTGACGGGGGTCGCGGTCGGGCCCGAACATCAGGAGGACTCGGCTGTGCGGCGGTGGCGGCTGCTGGTGCTGGAGGACTGCGACGAGCTGATCCGCGGTGAGGCGAAGGAGAGCACGGGGCAGGGTCTGTCGCGGTTGCTGAACCTGACCGACGGGATGCTGGGACAGGGCAGGGACGTCCTGGTGGCGATCACGACGAACGAGGATCTGTCGCGGCTGCATCCGGCGGTGATCCGGCCCGGTCGGTGCCTGGCGCAGCTCGAGATCGGCCGGCTGTCGCGGTCGGAGTCGGCGGCGTGGCTGGAGCGTTCGGGGGCCGAGGTGCCGGCGATCGGCCGGGACGGCATGACGCTGGCGGAACTGACGGCGCTGGCCTCCGCCGGGCAGAGGATCGTGGCCGATCCCGTGACCGTCCCGGCGGAGGCGACCGGCTTCTACCTGTGAGCCACTCCCCCTTCGGCGGCCAGCAGGTCCTGGAGTTCGGTGACGGCCGTACGCAGTTCGGCGGCGAAGGTGTGCATGGCGTCGGCGACGGGCCGCGGGGTCGACAGGTAGAGGTTGAACCGGTCGGGCAACAGCACGTAGGCGACGCCGATGCACTTGGTGCTGGTCATGCCGAATCCGAAGTAGCGGATGTTGGCCGAGGGCGCCGAGCTGGTGGACAGGTAGTCGTCGCGGCTGACCGTCCATCCGGGTGAGTCGAACAGCGCGATCGGGCCGGTGACGCCGAGCTCGGGCTGGCGGGAGGCGATGAGCTGCAGTTCCCACAGGTGCTGTTCGGGGGCGTCGCCGGCCTGGCAGTCCTTGGCGCGCTGGACGTGGGCGTCGGCGGCGGCTCGCAGGGCCGCGGTCTTGTCCTTGTCGGTGGCGTCGGTGGCGTCGGTGCTGGTCAGGGCGTCGACGAAGGTGATCGTCTCGGGGGTGACGACGCGCATGGCTTCGGTGCGTCCGGCGCGGAAGTGGCGGGTGGCGATGGACTCGTAGGTGGCGCCGGTGAGGCCCTTGGCGCGGCGGTGGGCGAGTTGGTAGGCCATCTGGACGAACGCGTCGGGTGAGATCTTGAGCTGTTTGGCGCGGTCGACGCCGAAGTCGGGGAACGACACGGTGGTGGTGGCGGTGTCGGCGGCGTAGTCGGCGAAGGACCGGGCGGCGTCGGCGATGTCGGCGCGCAGGGCGTCGTCCAGGACGAAGGTGAGGGGCCTGGTGGCGGGGGTTCCCGCGGTGGGGTGGTCGGTGGGGGTGGTGAGGATGTCGTCGACGAACGACAGGATGGTGGTGCCGTCCAGGCCGCAGTGCTCGACGTTGATGCCGGCGGTGCCGTCGGCGAAGACGATGAGGGAGACGGCCTTGTCGAACCAGCGGTTGCCGCTGTCGCCGTGCAGGAGCCGGTCGCAGGCTTCGAGGTCGTCGGCGGGGGTGAGGTCTTCCAGGCAGACGGCGAACAGGGCGGTTTCGATGTCCTCGAGGGTGGCGGCGTTGGCGGGGTCATGGGCGCGCAGGGTGTCGCGGGTCGCGGCCCAGGCGGCGCGGGCCTTGGTGGTGAGGTGGCCTGCGGCGGTGTCGTCGGGGGCGGTGTGGGTGGTGTCCTTGACGATGCGCTGGAGGGCGGCGTCGAGGTCGTCGGCGGAGTAGGGGCGGCCGGTGGCGTCGAGGACGTCGAGGCGGTGCAGGTGGCGGCGGTGGAAGACCAGGATGTGACGGGCGGTGGCCGGTCCGGGGTGGGCGTCGCTGTAGGGGGCGCGGACGGTGTCCTGGTGGGCGCCGGGGATGCGGGTGGTGGCGAACAGGTACTTGTTCTGGTCCATCGCCAGGGGCTGGCCGCGGCGCAGCAGCGGCGGGATGGTCTCCTCGTCGAGGCGGCGCTTGTAGTCGACGGCGGAGGCGATGAGGTGGGCGGCGCGTTCGGTCTGGCTCTGGGGTGATTCGGCGAACAGGAACAGGAAGTTGGCGTTGAGGGCGATGCGGTCGCGGCGGCCGAGGTAGCGGGAGGGCCAGAAGCGGTCCAGCCAGCTGTGGACGCCGGGGGTGGCGTCGTAGGCGGCGAGGGCGGCGTGGAGGGTGGGGCCCTCGCCGTTGAGGAAGGCGGTGACGGCGGTGCTGGTGGTGGCGAGCTGGTCGGGGGTGAGCAGGGGCGCGCACCAGGTGAGGAAGCGGGCGCAGGTGTCTTCCAGCGTGGGCAGGGGTACCCGCGGCAGGGTGTCCTCGAGGTCGAAGGTGCCGGGCTGGGTGGGGTTCACAGGGCCTCGATCCGGGTGCGTGGGTGATGGTCGGGAATGGAGATGAACAGTTCGGCGTGCAGCCAGCCGTCGGCCTCGTGGGGGTCGGGGCCGAGGGGGGCGAGGCGCTCCAGGACCTCGCGTTGCTCCTCGGGGGTGGCGAAGCGGCGTTGGCGGAAGGTGCTGGCGGCGCGGACGGTGCGGTAGCCGGCGTCGGTGAGCAGTTCGGCGATCGGGGTGAAGGGGAACATCCGCAGGACGAAGTGTGCCATCCAGGGTCGGCGGCCGCCGAACGCGGTCAGGAGCCGGGAGATGGACTTCTCGCCGATGTAGCCGAGGCAGCCGGTGGAGATGACCAGGTCGGTGCGGAAGAGCAGGGCCGCCTGGGATTCGGTGGGTTCGGCGGATTCGAGGTCGGCGTGGATGGCGTTACTGAGGAGTTTGGCCTGGACGGCGTAGGTGAGGGCCGGTTCGGAGGTGTCGAGGCCGATGAAGCGGGCGACGGGGGTGGCCTTCTCGCTGAGGCGCCGGTCGCGGTCGATGAGGTCGCCGCGGGTGGTGGGGGCGCCGTCGTAGCGGTCGTAGAGGTCGTCCATGGTGGCGTCGTGGTTGAGCAGTGCGGCGTTGATGCCGTAGGAGCAGCCGAGGTCGAGGACCCGGGGCAGGAGCCTGCCGGTGGCGGAAGCGTACTCGGCGATGAGGGCGGCGAAATGGGGTTTGGCGTATTGGGGGACGCGGTAGTCGAAGGCGCGCAGGGTGTTGAAGTAGGCGCGGGGGTCGGGCCGGTCGTAGATGTGGTCGAGTGAGACTTTTCCGGTTCTGTCGACGTGCACGGTCGCATTCCTCTCGAGATGTCCGGTGAGCAATGTGGCCGGGGTGGGGTCAGTCGGAAGGGGTCTGGTCCAAGGGGTCTCTGTCGGATAGGGGTTCAGTCGAGCAGGAGGTCGGCGCGGACCGCGGTGGCCCGGTGCTGGGGGGTGAGGCGGCCGAAGAGCTGGCGGGTGCGCTCGGGGCTGCCGATGACTCCGGGCCGCAGGCTGTAGGCGAAGATCGCGGTGTGCCGGTCGGTGCCTCCGGTGACGGGGCTGACGCGGTGCAGGGAGTAGCGGCCCCGGAAGAGCTGGAGGTCGCCCGGCCGCAGGGTGAGGCGGCGGATGCGGTGGCCGGCGCGGCCTTCGAGGACGGCGGCGACGTCGCCGAGGTTCTCCGTCTCGGGGGTGCGGATGCCGGGGCAGTACTCGAACACGCCGCCCTCCTCGGCGGCGTGGGTGAGCAGGCTGACGGTGAACTCGTTGGTGTCGAAGTGCCAGGGGTGCTGGTTGCCGGGGCGCAGCACGTTGAGGCAGAGCCCGGCGAGCGGGTCGGCGAGTTCGTGGAGTTCGGTGAGGTCGAAGCAGGCGGCGACGAACCGCTGGAAGGCCGGGTCGGTGTAGAGGCGGTGGATGAGGTGCTCGCCGGGGATGCGGTCGCGCGGGACGAAGGCGTTGCCGCGGGGGAAGGTGTGGTGGGCGGGGTGGTCTTCGGGGAGGGCGGGGTCGGGGGCGGTGTTGTAGACGTTGACGGTCTCGACGTCGTAGTGGGCGTGGGGGGCGATGCTGCTGCCCTGGTCGCGCAGATGCTCCTGGGCGCCGGGGTGGATGAAGTCGGGCAGGACGCTGCAGCCGTCGGCGGCGAGGTCGGCCCGGACGCGGTCGATGAGGGAGTTCCACGCGGCTCCGCCGGGCGCCTCGAGCGGATACCGCCGTAGGTCGACAGTTCGATCAAGAAGCATGAGAACGGGTCTAACAGCCGTGGGCGCGGGCGCCCATCCCCCGTCCGGGTGACAGATGGGTGACCTGCGGGTCGGTCGTGTTCACCCTGGGGCTCAGGGGGCGGGTGCGGCGAGCAGGGTGATGAGCTGGGCGAGCTCGTCGGGGGTCAGGTTGCTGCGCAGGACGCGGGCGGCGGTCTCGGGGCGCGAGAGCGGGACGGTGACGGTGCGGGCCCGGAATCCGGCCTCGACCATGGCGGCGTGCGCGGACATCTCGCCGGTGAGGACCCGGTCGTGGAGGGTGGGGGCGTCCTTGCGCAGGCGGCGCAGGGCGGCGGCCTGGCTGGTGCCGGTCGGCCGGATCGGCTCGTTGATATTATCAACAGCGCTCGCGGTCGACTGCTGGAGCGCCTGCTCGAGCAGGTCGACGATGACGGGATCGCCGCCGGTCAGGCGCCGCACCGTCCCGACGGTCGCGCCGAGCCCGCGCGGCGGCGAGGCGATCACGAAGGACAGGAAGTCGCGGTGCGCGACGCGGGAGCCGTCGATGACGAACTCGCGCCAGGCGGTCTCCTCCAGCACACGGCGCAGCAGCCGGGGTGCGTGCACGAGGCCCTCCCCCGCCGCGGTCATCGCCACCGACAGCTCGCTCACCAGCGCGCCGCACACGGCGGGCCGTCCCTGGGTCACCGGCGTCCTCCTGTTCACCGCCCATTGTGCCGACGGCCCGCCCCCGCGGGCCGTCACGACACGGATCTTTCGGGGAGCGGCCTTCAGGAAGCGGGACGGCCGTTGAGGACGTTCATCAGTTCCACCGAGTCCACGGCCAGAAGGCGTTCGGGCAGCGTCTGCCACGACTGCTCCTTCTCCTGCGGCGCTACCTTCTCCGCCCTCTGGTAAAAGCCGAAACTCCAGGTCCTGGCGCGGGAGACGGGCCAGCCGCGGGTGGCCTTGGTCCCGTAGGACGCGGCGACGATCGTCACGGTGACGGAGGTGACGCCCGGCTTGACCTTCAGTTCGAACAGGGAGCCGGAGAAGCAGTTGAAGCCGGTGGTGCGCCGCCCGCCGTACTCCGGTGCCCAGGTCGCTCCCTTGCTCAGCGTCATCTGGACGTTGACGTTGGACTCGAAGCCGTCGCAGACCGCGGCCAGGCCGACGGCGGAGGTGGTGTCGGCCGGGGTGAAGGTGAGCGTGGCCCGCCGCTCCTTCGGCCAGGCGATGTCGGCCGTCGGGCCGGGCAGCCGGTTCCACCAGTAGCGGGCCTGCTTCCGCGCGGCCTCGTACCGCTCCTCCAGCTCCTCAGGGGAGGTCGCCGCGGCCGTGGGGGACGGCGCCGCGGTCACCGGCGGGGTGGGGCTGACGGCCGTCAGCGTCTCGGTGCCCTTTCCGCCTCCTTCGTGCAGGAGGGAGGGGACGGTGAGGGCGGCTCCGGCGACCGCCAGCGCGCCGGCCCCAGCGACGGCGGCCTTGCGGGTGCGGCGGGCGCGGCGCAGGCGCTGCTGGAAACCGGGCGGCAGGGGCCGGTTCAGGGCGGGCGCGGTGCGCTGCTCGAGCAGGTCGTGCAGTTCCTCGGTGTTCATTTCCTCATCCCTTCTGGGCGGTGAGCACGGCCGGGTCGACGCGGAGCTTGGCCAGGGCCCTGCTGGTCTGGCTCTTCACGGTGCCGACCGAGCAGTGCATGAGCTCGGCGACCTGAGCCTCGGGAAGGTCCTCGTAGAAGCGCAGGACGACGGCGGTGCGCTGCCGGTCGGGCAGGCGGCCCAGGGCGTCCCACACCAGGTCGCGTTCGCCGGTGTGGGCGGTGTGGTCGGGTCCCGGACGGTCGGGGACGGCCTCGGAGGTGATCTCTCGGCTGCGCCAGGCGCGCCGCCACCAGGAGCTGTGCGTATTGACGATGATCTTGCGGAGGTAGGGTTCGGGATCCCCGGTGACGCGGGGCCAGGCGAACCATGCCTTGACCAGCGCTGTCTGCACCAGGTCCTCGGCGCTCTGCCAGTCCTGGGTCAGCAGGTAGGCCAGGCGGAGCAGGCGCGGCCACCGCGAGGCCACGAACGCCTGATAGTCGGATCTGTCCGCCACGGACGTCTCCTCTTGGGGGGTTGACGGCGGGTCGTCCTACCTACGCCCCGACCGCTCCCCGGGGTTGCACGGTCCTCAGGGGCGCATGGCCAGGCCGAGCCCGGCGAGTTCCTCGCGCAGGATGCGCAGGGCCTTGGGGCCCATCCCGTGCAGGGCCGCGATCTCCTTCTCGCTGCGGGAGGCGAGGTCCTCCAGCGTGCGGACGCCCGCTCCGTCCAGGGCGCGCTGAGCGGGGGCGGAGGTCTTCGGCAGGTCGGTCATGCCCTCGACGGTAGCGAACCGGCGGTGCGGCCCGAACGCCGATTGGGCCCAAGCAAGTGCTTGACCGACTGTGACGTGGGTCATATAACCGGGAACGACACCACCCCTGGGCGGCATGCGGCGCGACGGCCACCCCGCACGAGAACAGGGAAACGCGCCATGAACGACCCCACCCAGCACCCCCGCCCCACCCGCCGCACCGTCATCGGCACCGCGGGCGCCGCGGCCCTCGCCACCGCCCTCGGCTGGACCCCCGCCTTCCGCGTCCCCGCCGCCCACGCCGCCGCCCTCCCCACCCCGCCCGCCTTCCCCGCCGGCATCCCCCTCTACCAGCAGGCCTTCGAGAACTGGTCCGGCGAGATCCACATCGAAGCCGCCTGGACCTGCGCCCCCGCCACCCCCGCCGACATCGTCACCATCGCCAACTGGGCCCACGCCAACGGCTACCGCGTCCGCGCCCGCGGCATGGGACACAACTGGTCACCCCTCATGACCTCCGACGGCGAGAACGTCGACCACACGATCTTCCTCGACACCACCCAGCACCTCACCGCCGTCACCGTCAACACCGGAACACCCCGCACCGTCACCGTCCAGACCGGCTGCCAGATGGACCGCCTCATGCAGATCCTCGAGGACGACAACCTCGGCTTCATGTCCATCCCCTTCCCCGGCGGCATCACCATCGGCGGCGTCCTGGCCATCAACGCCCACGGCTCCAGCGTCCCCGCCACCGGCGAGACCCGCCCCAGCGGCATGACCTACGGCTCCATGAGCAACACCATCCGCTCCCTCACCGCCGTCGTCTGGAACGGCAGCGCCTACACCCTCAAGACCTTCCAGCGCACCGACCCCCACATCGGCGCCTTCCTGTCCCACCTCGGCCGCGCCCTCATCACCGAGGTCACCCTCCAGGTCGGCACCAACCAGAACATCCGCTGCCAGTCCTGGTACTCCACCCAGGTCGGCGACGTCTTCGCACCCCCCGCCAGCGCCGGCTCCAACTCCTTCAGCAAGCTCGTCGACAAATACGGCCGCGTCGAAGTCCTCTGGTTCCCCTTCACCACCGTCCCCTGGATCAAGATGTGGTCCGTCGCCCCCAGCAAGCCCCTGCTCTCCAAGAAGGTGACCTCGCCCTACAACTACACCTTCGTCAACTTCGTCTCCGAAGAACAGTCCGACTTCGTCGCCGACATCGTCAACGGCGACGTCATCGGAACCTCCACCTTCACCAACAGCCAGATGGCCGTCGTCGGATCCGGCCTCATCGTCACCGGCACCTGGGACATCTGGGGCAAATCCAAGAACACCTGGCTGTGGGTCGAACGCACCACCCTGCGCATCGTCGAAACCGGCTTCGCCGTCATCACCTCACGCGCCAACATCCAGCGCGTCGTCCACGAGTTCTACGTCAAATACCGCGCCACCGTCGAAGCCTACAAAGCCCAGGGCAAATACCCCATGAACATGCCCTTCGAGATCCGCGTCAACGGCCTCGACCAGCCCGCCGAAGTCGACGGAATCACCGGCGCCGCCACACCCCTCCTGTCCTCCCTGCGCCCCCGCCCCGACCACCCCGAATGGAACGTCTGCGTCTGGATCGACATGGGCACCATCCCCGGCACCCCCGAATCCGACGCCTTCTACAGCGAGATGGAGGCCTGGATCCTCGCCAACTACACCGGCACCTACGCCGGCGTCCGCCCCGAATGGTCCAAAGCCTGGGCCTGCGCCCCCGGCGGAGCCTGGACCGACACCACCCGCATCACCGGCTACAAGAACGCCATGAACGCCGGACAACCCGCCACCTCCAACTACGACACCGCCCGGACCATCCTCAACTCCTACGACCCCGCCCGGACCTTCTCCAGCACCTTCCTCGACACCCTGCTCCCTTAAGCCGTGTCTTAGAACCCGCCCCGCACGTGCGGGGGGCCTCGAGCCGCCCCCCGCACCCGCGAAAAAACCCCCGAACCCGGTGAACCGGCCGCCCACCCCGCACGTGTCACATGCGTGGGACACACCGCCGACGAACAGCTGCTCCGCAGCCTGTACACCGAACACGGCGGACCCCTGCTCGGATTCGTCCTCCGCCTCACCAGCGGCGACCGCCACCAAGCCGAGGACATCGTCCAGGAGACCCTCCTGCGCGCCTGGCGCCACCCCGAGATCCACGGCGACCGCCCCCTGCGCCCCTGGCTGTTCACCGTCGCCCGCAACCTCGTCGTCGACGCCCACCGCGCCCAGGCCTCCCGCGGCGGACCCCGCGCCCCCCTCGACGACGCCGCCACCATCGCCGGCCACGACGACCTCGACCGCGCCCTCGAATCCTGGACCGTCGCCCAGGCACTCGCCGACCTCAGCCCCCACCACCGGGCCGTCCTCGTCGAGACCTTCTACCGCGGCCGCTCCGTCGGAGAAGCCGCCGCGGCCCTCGGCATCCCCGCGGGTACCGTCAAATCCCGCACCTACTACGCACTGCGAGCGCTCCGCCTCGCCCTCGAGGAACGGGGGGTGACACCGTGACCACCACGGGACCCGCCTGCCAGGACGCCCGCCTGTCGCTCGGCGTCTACGTGCTCGGCGCCATCGACCCCGGCGAACGCACCGCCCTGGAAACACATCTGTCGGGCTGCGCCCTGTGCCGCGACGAACTCGCCGCCCTCGCCGCACTGCCCGCCCTTCTGGGACGCGTCAGCGAACCCCAGGTCGTCGAGGTCTCACGGCCCGGCGACGACGAACTCCTCACCGCGCTGCTGGCCCGGGCCGAGGCCGAGCTTCCCCGCCGCCGCGCCCGTCGCCGGGTCCTCGTCCCCCTCACCCTGGCCGCCGCCGTCCTCGTCCTGGTGGCGGGCACCGTGTTCGGATTCATGCTCCGCGGCCCCGGCACCACCACGACGATCGTCCAG
The DNA here is from genome assembly GCF_039534125.1 of Actinocorallia longicatena. Lineage (NCBI taxonomy): Bacteria > Bacillati > Actinomycetota > Actinomycetes > Streptosporangiales > Thermomonosporaceae > Actinocorallia > Actinocorallia longicatena. Next base: position 174,978 of record NZ_BAAAUV010000012.1, read on the forward strand.
CCGCGGCCCACCGGCCCCGCCGCGACCACCAGCAGGCCGGGCGCCGAGCAGATCATCGCCGAGAACCCCCGCTCGAAGGTGCGGGCCGAGATCGGGCTGTGGCCGCGCAAGGGCGGCACGTCGATGAGCATCCACCTCACCGGCGTCAAGCCCGGCACCCGCTGCCACCTGATCGCCGTCAGCAGCGACGGCAGCCGCGACACCGCGGCGGGCTGGCAGATCGAGGTCGAAGGATATGGGGACTACCGGGGCTCCACCATGATCCTCCGACCCGATCTGGACCGCCTCGAGGTCGTGACCACCGACGGAAGGACCCTCATCACGATCCCCACCTGAGACACGATCCCCCATCGACGGCGCCTCGAAGGGGGGCGAATCTAACCGAACAGAATCCAACTTCTGTTCGGTATCGACACGTTTGCGGCTTATGTACGGACGGGGCGGCGGCGCTCGAAGGTGAAGGTGGCGCCGGTGCTGAAGCGGGCCAGGCCGACCTCCGGGGCCTCGGGCAGCGGCTCCGCGGACGGGTCCAGGACGATCTCGAAGGCGCGCCACTCCCCCTCGGCGGGGTCGACGGGGTGGACGCGGGCGTAGGGGGCGGCCGGGCGGACCAGGGAGGCCAGGCCGTCGGGGGCGTCGGCGAGGGGGGCCAGCCAGGTGAGGCCGTCCGGCTCGGCCGTCAGCGGGCAGTCGGCGATCGCCAGGCGCAGGCCGCCGGAGGCCGTCGCCGTCACCCCGACGTCCAGATAGCCAGCGGGCGCCAGCATCGGGTGCACCGCCAGCAGGGCCGCCACGCCCTCCGCTCCCCCGCCCAGCGGCAGGGCGCGGCACAGCCGCTCGGAGGTGATGCCGGCCAGGCCCGCCAGCATCCGCGGCATGATCGCGTAGGCGCGGTCGGCGCCGAAGCGGTCGATGACCGACAGCAGGAAGCCGCGGTAGAGCAGGTGGGACTGCAGGGCGATCTCGGCGAGGGCCGAGCGCAGGGCCTGGTGGGAGAGGTCCTCGAACTGGAAGTCGGGGTCGAAGGGGCCGGAGTAGTCGTCCCAGCCGCCGGGTTCGGCCGGTGCGGGCGGTGGGGCGGGCAGGGTGATCGTCGCGGCGTTGGAGGCGGCGACGGAGGACTCGTTGGGGTGGGGGGCGACGGGTGCGCCGTCGGCGACCACGACGGTCCAGGCGCAGTGCGGGAGGCGTCCGGCGGGGACGCGGGGCGGCCGGTGGACGGGCCTGACCTGGGCGAGGGGGTTCACCGAGCCGGCGGTGGCGTCGAAGGTGGGGTCCTCGATGGTGTGGCACATGCCGTGGACGAAGTCCTCGCCGAGGGGTTCGACGTCCAGGAGGGCGCCGCAGGAGGCGAGGAAGAACTCGCCATGGCCGGCGTCGGTGAGGCGGTAGCGGAAGTCGAGGAACTGGTGGGGGGCGCCGATGTCGAGCTGCATGCCCTTGAAGATCACGGAGACGTCGTCGCCGCTGAAGTTGAGGGCGGTGCGGGCGCGGCGGGAGTAGACGGGGCTGACGGCGGACCAGGTGTCGATGGCGACCTCCTGCATGGTCTCCCGGTCGCAGGTCTCGAGCAGGAGCGGCATGCCGATGCGGTCCTGGAGGTGGCCGTGCAGGAGCCATTCGCGGGCGAGGGCGGCGAGGGTGGCGCGGTCGAGCTGGTCCGGTTCCATATCCGGCAATCTGCTGGACAGGTGTCCAGTTCGTCAAGGGGGGCGGGGTCGCGATTGCGTGGAGGGGGCGGCTGAGCTCGTGTTCGACCATGGTGACGTTTCAGTAAACTTGCGGCCGTTCGGCCGGTATTTCCGCACCGGCCTCTTGTTCTTCACGGCGGGAGAGGCCAGGATTCCGGCCCATGATCGGGGGAAAACTGGTGGTCCGGCGTGCTCTTAACGAGAAAATGCTCGTTCTGGCGGCCTCGCTGACGGTGTTGTTCGCGCTGGTGATGCTCGCGACGCTGACCGCCTACACCTCGACCGTCACCCGGGAGGGCCTCGCCCGGACGCTCGGCTCCGCCTCCTTCGACCAGGTCGGCACCCGGATCGGCAAGCAGGTCGGGCCGGGCGGGTTCGCCGGCGACCAGGCCTTTCTGGAGCAGCGGCTGAGGGCCGCCTACCGGGACGTGCCCCTGGAGATCGGGGCCTCCGCGCGAGGCGAGTCGTTCTCGCTGCCGGGCCAGGAGAAGCTGTCGCATCCCGAGCTGACGACGTTCGCGATGTTCTCCGGGATCGACCGGCACGCCTCCCTCGCCGAGGGCGCCTGGCCGGTGGAGTCGGCCGGCGGGCCGGTGCAGGCGGTGCTTCCGGTTCCGGCGGCGCGGCTGATGAAAGCGGAGGTCGGCGACACGCTGCGGGTGGTCAACCGGCTGGACCACTCCCCCGTGTCGGTGACGGTCGTGGGGCTGTTCACCGTGGGGTCGGCCGATGATCCGTTCTGGTCGCGGGAGCGGCTGGCGGTCGAGGGCGTGGAGCGGCTGGACTACACCACGATCGGGCCGCTGGTGGTGGATCCGGCGACGTTCGGGCGGCTGTTCAGCCCGCGCGGGGTGCAGGCGCGGTGGACGGTGCTGCCGTCGGCGGAGAATCTGGACGCCTCGGGCCTGCACGCGCTGGCGGGGCGGCTGGACCGGCTGGCGGAGGAGCTGCGGGGACGGGAGTACTCGTCGGTGTCGGGGCTGGCCGCCGAGCTGCGTCAGCTGGACACGGCTTTGCTGGTGACGCGGTCGACGATGCTGGTCCCGGTGCTTCAGTTGATCGTTCTGGCGGGGTACGCGCTGCTGCTGGTGGCGCGGTTGATCTCCGAGCAGCGGCGGGCGGAGGTGTCGCTGCTGCGGGCGCGGGGGGCGTCATTGCGGCAGGTGGCGGGGCTGGCGCTGGGTGAGGGGCTGGTGCTGGCGGTGCCGGGGCTGGTGGCGGCTCCGCTGCTGGCGCCGTGGCTGCTGCGGCTGGCGGCGGCCTCTCCCGCGCTGGGGGCGACGGGGCTGGAGCTGCGGGATCCGCCGGCGGTCTCGACGTGGGTGGTGACGGCGGTGGCGGCGCTGGCGTGCGCGGTGGCGCTGGCGGTGCCGACGGTGCGGTCGGCGAAGGGGACTTATGTGGCGTCCCAGGCGGGGCGGGGGCGGGGTGAGGCGCGGGGTCCGCTGCAGAAGGCGGGGGCGGATCTGGCGTTGCTGGTGGTGGCGGGGCTCGGGGTGTGGCAGCTGACGCGGTACGGGTCGACGGTGACGTCGTCGGGTGGCGGGCTGGGTGTGGATCCGGTGATCGTGGCGGGTCCTGCGCTGGCGCTGCTGGCGGGCGGGGTGCTGGTCCTGCGGTTGGTTCCGGCGGTGTCGGGGCTGGCGGAGCGGGTGGCGGCGGGTGGGCGGGGGCTGGCTCCCGCGCTGGGCGCGCGGCAGATCAGCCGGCGTCCGCTGCGGTATGCGGGGCCCGCTCTGCTGCTGGTGATGGCGGTGGCGGTCGGGATCTTGTCGGTGACGACGTCGGGGACCTGGCGGGCTTCGCAGCGGGCGCAGGCCGATTTCCAGGCGGGCGCCGATGTGCGGGTGGCGGCTCCGGTGAGCCCGGCGCTGCCTTCGGTGCTGGGTCAGGGCGGGGTGCTGGCGTCTTCTGGCGCGTCGGGGGTGGGGGCGGTGTCGCGGACGCAGATCCGGATCGGGGACGCCGGCGCGGCGTTCCTGGCGGTGGACGCGGTGGCGCTGGGGAAGATCGTGGTCGGTGAGGCCGGGGCGGGCCGGGCGCTGACGGGTCCGGCGGCGGGCCGTCCGGCGGTGGCCGGGGCGTTGCCGGGGACGCCGCGGTGGGTGGAGTTCACGGTGGTGGCCTCGGGCGCGTCGGCGTTCTGGGTGCGGGAGGTGCCGGAGCATTTCCCGTTGTCGGTGACGCTGGTGGACGGGGCGGGGCTGGTGCACGTCGCGGAGGTCGGGTCGGTTCCCGCGGACGGGCGGCGGCGGACGGTGCGGGTGGATCTGGCGGCGCTGGCCGGTCCGGGCGGGCGGCCGACCTATCCCTACAGTGTGCGGTCGTTCGGCTATTCCTTCCCCGAGGAGGTGATTGACTCCTCTGCGATGGAGCTGCGGGTGGAGAGGGTCGTGGCCGACGGGCGGGAGGCTCGGCTGGAGGAGGCGTCACGGTGGCGGGCGCTGTTCTCGGGTGAGCTGAACAAGGGCCGGGAGTCGGTGGCGGTGTCGGGGGGCGGGCTGGTGCTGAGGGTCCCGTTCGGGGATCGTCCGACGGAGGCGCCGGGCCGGTTCCGGCCTCCCGCGGTGGCGCGTGCGGTCCTGCCGGGGCCGTCGGAGCCGCTGGCGGGTGTGATCACCGTGCCGCTGGCCGAGCGCAAGGGCCTCAAGGCCGGGGACACGGTGGCGTTGTCGGTGGCGGGGACCGAGGTGAAGATGAAGGTGGCGGCGGTGGTGCGGGCGTTCCCGGCGACGGCGCCGGGCGAGCCCGCGGTGCTGGTCGATCTGGCGTCGCTGAACGAGCGGGCGGTGACGGCCGGGGTCGGGGCGATGGCGCCGTCGGAGTGGTGGATGTCGGGTCGGGTGCGGGTGGCGGAGCTTTCGGGGTGGGGTGAGGTGCACGACCGGCTGGCGTTGCGGCGGGAGTACCGGGACTCGCCGCTCGGGGCGGCGTTGCAGGGGGCGTTGTTCCTGGGGTTCCTGGCGGCGCTGGCGTTCGCGGTGATCGGTTTCGCGATCAACGCGACGGTGTCGGCGCGGGAGCGGACCACGGAGTTCGCGGTGCTGCGGGCCCTGGGGGCCTCGCATCGGCAGGTGTTCGGGATGCTGGCGGTCGAGCAGGCGGTGCTGGTGCTGCTGGGTCTGGCGGGCGGTCTGGGCCTCGGGCTGGGGGTGGCGGCGCTGGCGGTGCCGCATCTGGTGCTGACGGTGCGGGCGACGGTCCCTTATCCGCAGGTCGATCTGGTCGTGGCGTGGGGGCCGGTGCTGGCGCTGCTGGGCGGGACGCTGGCGGTGCTGGCGTTGGTGCTGACGGCGCTGGTGGCGCGGTTGCGGCGGGCCGGATCGGGTGCGCTGACCCGGATGGGAGCGGACGCGTGATCGGGCAGGCGTGGCGGGTGTGGCGGGCCGAGCGGGGCATCCTGGCCGCGCTCGGGATCATGGTGCTGGTGACGGCGCTGCTGGCCGCGGCGGTGCCGCGGCTGTTGCAGGCGCGTTATGACGCGGCCGCCAGGACGGCGGGCGCGGGTACGGAGCTGGTGTTCTCGGGAGCGGCGCCTCCGGCGGTGCAGGATGTGGAGTCCGGTGGCTGGTTCCGGGCCGGGCCGGCGGACCGTGCGGCGGTGGAGGAGGCGGCGGCCCGGCTGCGGGAGCGCACTCCCGGGCCGTTGCGCTCGCTGTTCGGGGCGGAGGAGCACCGGCTGCGGTCCAACCGGGTCGACCTGGACGCCAACCGGACGGTGGCCTTCGTCTGGGATCCGGTGGCGGCGGACGGGGTGCGGTACACCTCGGGCAGGGCGCCCGTGACGCGTCCCGGGCATCTGGAGTTCGCCTTCTCCGAGCCGGTCGCGGCCAAGCTGGAGGTGGAGGCGGGGGACGTGCTGGTCCTGCCCGTGCCCGGCGGCGCTCCGCTGCGGGCGACCCTGGCGGGGGTGTTCGCCCCGGCCGGGGGGCCGGGGTGGCGGACCCGGCAGGAGTTCCTGACCGCTCCGGAGGTGGGTCCTGCCGGGTACACCCTCGCCCTGGGCACCGGCCTGGTCGACGACGCCGGGTTGACCCTGCTCCAGCGGTCGGCGCTGCCGGTCACCTACTCCTGGACGTTCGAGCTGCGCGCCGACCGGCTGGACGCCGCGACGGCGGTGCGGGTCCGGTCGGCGTTCGACGGTGCCCGCGGCATGCTGGACCTGTACCAGCCGCAGGATCTGCGGCTGCAGCTGTCCTCGGCCCTGGACGCCGGTCTCGGCTCCTATCTGGGCCAGCTGCGCGTCACCCGGGCGATCCTGGCGCTGGCCCTGGGCGGCCTGGCGGCCGCGGCGGCCGGGGTGCTGTTGATGGCGTGCCGGCTGCTGCTGGACCGGATGCGGATCACGCTGTCGACGATGCGGGCGCGCGGGGCGTCGCTGCCTCAGCTCGCCGGGCTGGTCGCGGGTGCCACGGCCCCGGCGGTGGTGATCGGCGCGGCCGGGGGGTTCGCGCTGGGGCTGCTGGCCGAGGGCCCGTGGACGGCGGCGTCGCTGTGGGGGGTGGTGCTGGTGGCCGTGCTCGCGGTGGTGGTCCCCGCCGTCGGCGCCGTGGTGGCCCATCGCGGGACGGGGCGGGAGGAGCGTCCGGATGCTGCGGGCGGCGGACTGTCGCCGCGGCGTCTGGTGCTGGAGCTGCTGGCCGTCACGGTGGCGGCGGCCGGTGTGGTGGCGTTGCGCGGGCGCGGCCTGACCACCGACGCCGCCGCGCAGGGCACCGATCCGTTCCTGGCGGCCGTCCCGGTGCTTCTGGTGCTGGCCGCGGGGCTGGTCGTGCTGCGCGCCTACCCCTATCCGCTGCGGGCGGTCGGCCTCCTGGCCCGCCGCTCGCGCGCCACGGTGGTGTTCCTGGGGATCGCCGCGGCGTCACGGCAGCGGGTCTCGGCGGCGCTGCCGCTGCTGGTGCTGCTGCTGGCGGTGTCGGCGGCGGCGTTCGCGACGACCGTCGACGCCGGGCTGCGCTCGGCGCAGGCGGCCGCGGCGGCCGGGACGGTCGGTGCCGACCTCTCGGTCGTCAACCACGAGTTCCCGCACAAGATCGAGGAGACGATCGCCAAGGTTCCGGGCGTGGAGCGGGTGACCCCGGCCCGGATCTCGACCGGCAAGCTCCAGGGTCCCGGCGAGCCGATCGGCCACATCGTCACCATCGTGATCATCGATTTGGACGACTACCGCAGGACCGCGGAAGGTCTGCGCCTGGACCTCCCCCGCGCCCCCCGCGAGGGCGAGGCGCTGATCGGCGCGGACCTGACCGACGCCGGAACCCTCGAGCTGGACGGCGGCAGCTCGATCCAGGTGAGGTCGGCGGGCCGCATCGGCGGTTTCCCCGGCGTTCCCGCGGGGCAGAGCCTGGTCCTGGTGCCCTACACCGCCTTCGACGCCGCGGGCCCCTTCCCCAACCGGATGTTCGTGCGCGGCCCGCACGCCGACCCCGCGGCCGTCCGCGAGGCCTCCTTCGACAATCCCACCCTCACTTTGCAGACCTATGCCGGGGAGCACCGGGCCCTCACCCGCTCCGACCTCGTCGGCCTGGTCCACGGCGCGTTCGCCGCCGGGGCGGTCGCGGTCGGCGGCTACGGCCTGCTGGCGGTCCTGCTCACCCTGATCCTCAGCGCCGCCGCCCGCGGCCGGACCATCGCCTACCTGCGCACCCTCGGCCTGTCCCGGCGCCAGGCCCGCGGGCTGGCCCTCGCCGAGCTCGGGCCGCTGCTCCTCGTCGCGACCCTGGCCGGGTGGGCGCTGGGCCTGGTCCTTCCGAAGGTCCTGGGCTCCGGCCTGGACCTCTCTCCCTACACCGGCGGACGGGCGGTGGCCGCCCTCGGCCCCGACCCGCTCGCCACCGCGCTCCTGCTGGGCGGCGTCGCCGCGGTCACCGTCCTCGCGGTGCTCGCCGACAGCGCGCTCGCCTCCCGGCGACGAATCGACAGCACCTTGAGAGTGGGGGAACAGTGACGGCCGGCACCGAAGCGTCGACGGCGCTGCACGATCTGGAGTCCAAGGCCCGCGCCCACGGCCCGGTCTACGGCGCCGACGCCCAGATCGTCTGCGACAACCTCGTGCGGATCTACAAGACCGACGGCGTGGAGGTCGTCGCCCTTCAGGGCCTGGACCTGCTCGTCGGCAAGGGCGAGATGATCGGGATCGTGGGGGCGTCGGGGTCGGGCAAGTCGACGCTGCTGAACATCCTGTCGGGGCTGGACGTCCCGACCGCGGGGGTCGCCCGGGTCGCCGACGCCGACCTGCTGGCCCTGGGGGCGCGCGAGCGGCTGCGGTTCCGCCGCGACCTGGTCGGGTTCGTGTGGCAGCAGACCTCCCGCAACCTGCTCCCCTACCTGACCGCCGCGGAGAACGTCGAGTTGCCGATGCGGCTGGCCCGCCGCAGGCGCTCCGGACGGGCGGCGGAACTCCTCGACCTGCTCGGGGTCGCCGACTGCGCGGGCAAGCGGCCCGGTGAGATGTCCGGCGGGCAGCAGCAGCGCACCGCGATCGCGGTCGCGGTCGCCAACGGCCCCCAGGTGATCCTGGCCGACGAGCCGACCGGCGAGCTGGACTCGGTGACCTCTGGAGAGGTCTTCGACGCCCTGCGCTCCGCCAACCGCGAGCTCGGCGTCACCACGGTGATCGTCACCCATGACGCGATGGTCGCCGAGAACGTCGACCGGACCGTCGCCATCCGCGACGGCCGCACCGCCAGCGAGGTCGTCCGCAGGACGGCGCTCAACGAGCACGGCGAGGAGATCGTCCACGCCGAGGAGTACGCGGTCCTGGACCGCGCGGGCCGCCTCCAGCTGCCCCGCGACTTCACCGGCGCCCTCGGCATGCGCGACCGGGTCCGGCTGGCCTTGGAGAGCGACCACATCGGGGTGTGGCCGGACGAACGGGGGAACGACGCGTGAGCGACATCATGATCGACGCCAGGGGCCTGTCACGGACCTACCGCAGCGGCGCCGGCGAGGTCCGTGCTCTGGCCGGGGTGTCCTTCGAGGTCCCCGCCGGGCAGCTGTGCGCGGTCAAGGGACGGTCGGGGTCGGGGAAGACGACCCTGCTGAACCTGATCGGCGGCCTGGACCGGCCCGACGGCGGATCGGTCGTCGTGGACGGCCGGGAGATGGGCGCCCTGCCCGAGGCCGATCTGCTGGAGATGCGCAGAGGCACCCTGGGGTTCGTGTTCCAGTCCTTCGGCCTGGTCCCGGTGCTGTCGGCCGCCGAGAACATCGAGGTCGCCCTGCGACTGACCCGCACCCCGGTGAAGGAACGCGCCGCCCGCGTCGAGCTGCTCCTGGCTCTGGTGGGCCTGTCCGAGCACGCCGGGCAGCGCCCGTATGAGCTGTCGGGCGGGCAGCGTCAGCGGGTGGCGATCGCCCGCGCCCTGGCCAACCGGCCCAAGGTCCTCATCGCCGACGAGCCGACCGGACAGCTCGACTCCGAGACCGGCCAGGCCATCATGCGGCTCCTGCACGCCGTCGTGGAGGCCGAGGGCGTCACCGCCGTTGTCGCCACCCACGACCCCCTGCTCCTCCAGCACGCCGACCGTGTCATCGAACTCCACGACGGCGCCCTCACCCAAGGCGAAGCAGAGGCCGTCAGCGGCTAGGCTCGGGGCCATGATCGAGCTTGGTGTGCAGACCTTCCCCGGCCGTGACGGCGCGCGCCTGGCCTATCGTGAGCTGGGCGAGGGCCGGCCGCTGATCCTGATCCACGGATACTTCTCCACCGCGAAGGTCAACTGGGTGCGGTACGGGCACGCCGAGAAGATCGCCGCGGCCGGATTCCGGGTGATCATGCCGGATCTGCGCGGGCACGGAGACAGCGCCTCACCCCACGAGCGGTCCGCCTACCCCGCCGACGTCCTGGCCGACGACGGGTTCGCCCTCCTGGACCACCTCGGGATCGGCGAGACCGGCTACGACCTCGGCGGATACTCCCTCGGCGGCCGGACCACCGTGCGGATGCTCGCCCGCGGCGCCGCTCCGCGCCGGGCGATCGTCGCCGGAATGGGACTTTCGGGCATCACCCGCACCGCCGGGCGCAGCGACCACTTCCGCGACATCCTCACCCGGCTGGGCACCTTCGAACGCGGCACCCCCGAATGGAAGGCCGAGGCGTTCCTCAAGACCGTCGGCGGCGACCCCGCCGCCCTCCTGAACGTCCTGGAGACCTTCACCGACACCCCGGAGGAGACCCTGGCCTTCATCGACGTCCCCGTCCTGGTGGTGACCGGCGAGGAGGACCGCGACAACGGCTCGGCCGGCGACCTCGCCGAGACCCTGCCCGACGCCCGGCTCACCACGATCCCCGGCGACCACATGAGCGCCGTCACACGCCCCGAGCTGGCCGCCGCGATCATCGACTTCCTCACGGCCCCCTGAGCAGGACAAGTGCCCTGCCGCACGGCGGAACCCCACTGGGCGTCCCGTCTCCGCTGGGCAGGGCGCCCGCCTTCACAGCCCGTCCGGGCCGGTCAGAGCCTGTTCCGGGAACAGGCTCTAGATCTCGACGGTCTCCTCGATGCGCTTGAGGTGGTGCCGCGCCAGCGCGAGGTTGGCGCGGCCCCGGTCCAGAGCCAGGTAGAGGAACAGGCCCTGGCCGTTGCGCGAGGCCAGCGGACGGATGATGTGGTACTGCGAGGCCAGCGTGATGAGGATGTCCTCGATGTTGTCCTTCAGCGCCAGCTGCTCGATGGTGCGCATCTTGGCGCGCACGACCTCGGTGTTCCCCGCGGCCGCCACCTGCAGGTCCAGGGACTTGGAGCTTCCCAGCACGCCCAGGGCCATGCCGCTGCTGTAGTCGACGACGGCCGCGCCGAGCGCGCCGTCGACGCTCATCATTTCCTTCAGGGTCTGGTCGAGGTTGGACATCACAGGTTCCTTTCGTCGCGTGCGGTGAGAGTGGAGAGCCGAGCCGCGATGATCTTCGCGGCGGGGCGCGCCTCCAGGTGGAGACGGCCCAGGCTGGCGTTCGGGCGTGCCAGCACGGACAGGGCCGCACGGGGTCCGGCGGCGTAGATGGCGACCTGGGCGGCGTTGTTGCGGATGACGACCTCCTCGAAGGCGCCTTCCGCGACGGTCGAGACCACCCGGTGGGCGAGGGACAGTTCGGTGGCCGTCAGCGCGGCCAGCCCCTCGGGTTCCATCCCCTCGGGCAGGTCGCAGGCCAGCAGGAAGCCGTCGCAGGAGGCGACCAGCGCGCCGATCACCTGCGGGACGGACGCGCACAGCGCGGACAGCACCGCCGACACCTCCGGATGGGAGACGTGGCGGACATGGACATGGGGGTCGAGCATGGTCATTCGAGCTCCCTCAGCGCTTCTTGCAGCGTGGCCAGCAGGGCCGTGTCGACCTGAGCCCACTTCCTGGGCGGCTCGGCCGGCGCTGCGGTACGGATCGTGCGGCGTGGGGCGCCACCGGTACGGCGGCGCGGGACCCGGACGCCTTCGGGCGCGTCCGGGGCCTTGGCCAGCGCGGAGGCGATGAGCCCCCGCACGGCCAGCGTGCATCCGAATCGGGTCCGCCCGAGCTTCCGGGCGAGCTCGGCCGGGGTCATCTGGTCGTCGGCGTTCAGCAGCAGCTCGGCCTGCAGGCCGGTGAGGATCACCCGCTGACGGTTGAGGCGCCGCACCGGCACCAGCGGCGCGTCATCGGCCAGGTCCGACGGCCAGGCCGCCGTCAGCCGGGTGCGGCGGGTGCGCAGTTCGTGCAGGAGCGTCCCGGCCGGAACCGGGGTGAGCGTGCCCAGCCAGTGCGCCTCCCGGCGCTTCACGAACGTCGGGTCGGCGGCCGACCCCGCGAGATGGTGGGCGGCGTCGAACAGCGCGATCAGGGCGTACATCTCCAGCTCGGCACGGCTCAGCCGGGACGGTGTCGAGGCGCCGGGGCCGACCCCGTCCAGGCCCTTCTCCCTGGTGCGCTTCCAGGCCGAGGCGCTGAGGCGTCCCGAGGCGGTCAGCAGCGTCTCCAGGTCGGGGACACCGGGGGCGTCGGCGGCGATGATCGCGCCGTCGCGCAGGTGGAGGGCTCCGTCCGTGCCGAACCGCAGGGCCCCGTTGGCCTGCCGTTCGCTCAGCCGGGCCAGTTCCGCCCGCAGCCGCCTCACGTGCCGTCCCGGCGGCCGGTCATCGTTCCGCCAGAGCGCGAACGACGGCGCGTAGCCGATGGCGGGCCAGGGCGAGGTTGCCGCGGCGGCGGTCCAGCCGCACGTGCAGGCACAAGGTGGCGTCGACGGAGGTGCCGATCAGCAGGAGGAGGTGGTAGCCGGCGCTGCCCGCGACGGTGACCTCCTCGATGTCGTCGCCCGTCCACGCCGAGGACAGGACCGGGCTCGCCAGGACAGCCCGTAGCAGGTCAGAGGTGCCGGCGGCGTCCTCGGCCGCGTCGGTGAGATCGTCTCCGCCCGCGGCGGCGATCGGCAGGCCGCCCTGGATGTCGACCAGCGTGGCGCCCTGCGCGCCGGGGATCGCCATGGCCTCGGCGAGGCATTCCTCGATCCCGGTCATCACGCCCCCTCACCGCACGGATCGAAACTCTCAGTCACCGGAGGCTAGCGAGACGAACCAGACGAGCTAGGCAAACCACTTCAACCGTTACGAGGTACCAATAAGTACGCTTCAACCGGAGATGCCGGCCGCCCGGCCGGTCAGATAACGCCGTTCGGGCAGCGACGTCGTCCGCCGCGCCGCCTCACGGTAGGCCTCACCTGCGGCCACGGTGTCACCCGCGAGCTCCAGCAGATGCGCCCGCACCGCCCACCACCGGTGATGCCGGGTGATCCGCCCGTCCGCCTCGAGCGGCTCCAGCAGTTCCAGGGCCGACCGCGGCCCCTCGGCCATCGCGACCGCCACCGCACGGTTCAGCGTCACCACCGGATTGGGCGCCAGCCGCTCGAGCAGCGCGTACAGCGCCGCGATCTGCGGCCAGTCGGTCTCCGCCGCGCCCGGCGCCTCCGCGTGGACCGCCGCGATCGCCGCCTGCAGCTGGTAGGGCCCCAGCTCGGCCGAGGTCAGCGCCGAGGACACCAGCTCCACCCCCTCGGCGATCATCGCGGCGTCCCAGCGGGACCGGTCCTGCTCGGCCAGCGGCACCAGCGCCCCCTCGGCGTCGGTGCGGGCCGCCCGCCGGGCATCGGTCAGCAGCATCAGGGCCAGCAGGCCCGCCGCCTCGCCGTCATCGGGCAGCAGGGCGCGGACCGTCCGGGCCAGGCGCAGCGCCTCCGCCGTCAGATCAGCGCGCTGCAGCTCAGGACCGCCGCTGGCGGTGTAGCCCTCGTTGAACACCAGGTACAGCACGTGCAGGACCACCCCGAGGCGCTCGGAGGTGACCGGCTGGTCGAACCGGGCCCCCGCGTCCTTGATCTTCTGCTTGGCGCGGCTGATCCGCTGCGCCATCGTGGCCTCCGGCACCAGGAACGCCCCCGCGATCTCGGCCGTCGACAGCCCGCCGACCGCCCGCAGCGTCAACGCCACCTGCGAAGGCTCCGACAGCGCCGGATGGCAGCACAGGAACAGCAGGGCGAGGGTGTCGTCACCGCCCCCGACGCCCTCATCGGCCCCCGGGACGGCCACGGGCTCCATCGCCGCCAGCGCCTCCTCGCGGCGCTGGCGGGCCGACTCCGCCCGGAACCGGTCGATCATCCGCCGGGAGGCGACCGTCACCAGCCACCCCTCGGGATGGTCGGGCATCCCCTCACGCGGCCACTGCACCGAGGCCGCCAGCAGCGCCTCCTGCACCGCGTCCTCGGCCTCGTCGAACTGCCCGAACCGCCGCACCAGCGCCCCCAGCACCTTCGGGACCGCCGCGCGCAGCACCTCCTCGGGGACGCCTTCGGGCATCTACATCTCCGTACCGGACGTGTGCATGATCGGCCGGACCTCCATCGCCCAGTAACGGGCGTCCGGCCAGCGGGTCGCGATCTCCACCGCCCGCTCCTCGGTCTCGCAGTCCACGATCAGATACCCCGCCAGCTGCTCCTTGGACTCCGCGAACGGCCCGTCGGTGACCGCCGGAACCCCGCCGCGCACCCGCACCGTCCGGGCCGTCGCCGCGTCCGCCAGGGCCTGCCCGCCCACCAGCTCCCCCGACGCCTGCAGTTCCTCCATCAGCGCATCGACCTCATCCATGATCGTCTCAAGCTCCGCGTCGGGCAGCTCGTCGAGCGCGGCGGCGTTGTTGTAGATCATCAGCATGTATTTCACGGTGAAACCCTAGGCCCTGGGCCCTATCCGCGCGGCCCGTACATGATCGCCAGGACGCCCAGGAGGCACAGCAGGGCGCCGCCCACGTCCCACCGGTCGGGACGGAAGCCGTCGGCGACCATCGCCCAGGCCAGCGACCCCGCCACGAACACGCCGCCGTAGGCCGCCAGCACCCGCCCGAAGTTCGCCTCCGGCTGGAGCGTGGCCACGAACCCGTAGCAGGCCAGCGACACCAGCCCCGCCGCCACCCACCACGGGCCGCGCTCCTCGCGCACGCCCTGCCACACCAGCCACGCCCCGCCGATCTCGGCGAGGGCGGCCAGCGCGAACAGCAGCGAGGAGCGGAGGACCGTCACTCGATCAGATCGAGGAGGTCGGCGATCGAGTCCACGATCCGGTTCGGCCGGTAGGGGAAGCGGTTCACCTCCTCGCGCCTGGTCACCCCCGACAGCACCAGGATCGTCTCCAGTCCCGCCTCCATGCCCGCCACGACGTCGGTGTCCATCCGGTCGCCGATCATCGCCGTCGACTCCGAGTGCCCGTCGACCCGGCGGATCGCGCTGCGCATCATCAGCGGGTTGGGCTTGCCGACGAAGTAGGGCTCCACCCCCGTCGCCTTGGTGATCATCGCGGCGACGGCGCCGCACGCCGGCAGCGACCCCTGCGGGGAGGGGCCGATCGGATCGGGGTTGGTGCAGATGAACCGGGCACCCGCCTCGATCAGCCGCACCGCCCGGGTGATCTGGTCGAAGCTGTAGTTGCGGGTCTCCCCCAGCACCACGTACTCCGGCGCCAGGTCGGTCAGCACATAGCCGACCTCGTGCAGCGCGGTCGTCAGCCCCGCCTCGCCGATCACGTAGGCCGTGCCGTGCGGACGCTGGTCGTTGAGGAACTTCGCCGTCGCCAGCGCCGAGGTCCAGATCGCCTCCGCCGGCACGTTCAGCCCGATCGCCGCCAGCCGGGCCGACAGGTCGCGCGGGGTGTAGATCGAGTTGTTGGTGAGCACCAGCAACCGCTTCCCCGAAGCGATCACCCGGCTGATGAATACATCCGCCCCCGGTACGGGACGGCCTTCGTGCATGAGGACCCCGTCCATGTCGGACAGCCAGCACTCGATCGGTTTACGTTCACCCATGACGCTCATTCTTCCAGGTAGGAGATCATCATCCGGCCACGGTCGTGGTCATGGTCAGCTCGCCGCCCGCGGCGTCCAGGGCCAGGGCCACCGACGCCACCGCCAGCGGCCCGGTCGAGGCCAGATGGGTGCCGCCGCACGGGATGGAGGCCTCCCCCTCGGGCAGGGCGCAGTGCCAGGTGCGGCGCGCCGTCAGCTCCGGGCCCGGCACGTCGATCCACACCTTGGCGTCGGCCGCCGTCCAGGCCGCCAGCCTCGCCGTGACCCGGGCGGCCAGCTCCGGCAGCTCCCCGGCCAGGCCGTCGGTGGTGAAGCCCTTCTTGCGCAGGGACTTGCCGAGCCGGTAGACGTCCACGCTGCCGAACGGCCGGATCCGCGAGGAGGCGATGGCCGCCTGGTCGAAGTCCGGACGGCCCAGCGCGTCGGTCCCGATCTCCTTGCGCCACCGCCCGGACAGGGCCTCGTTGAGCGCCAGCGCCGCCAGATGGCAGCCGGTATGGCCCGCCGACAGCGCGGCGCGCCGCTCGGCGTCGACCCGCAGGGTCACCCTGGCCCCCTCGGCGGGCGGGGCCTCCTCCACGACATGGACGGCCAGCCAGTGCCAGCCCGCGCTGCCGCGCCGCACCGGGATCGCCTCCCCGACGTACAGCGGCCCGCCCCCGTGCTCCACCGCCCCGGTCAGGCAGCCGACCACGGGAAGCACCCGCTCCCCGTCGATCAGCAGGCCGGTGTCGGCGGGCTGGTCGGGCCAGGTGTGGTCCAGCGGATGGAACGGGGTGGAGTCCACCACCACCCCCGAACCGCCCTCCAGGGCGTCGGTGAGCACGACGGCGGCCTCCCCCGCCACCTCACCCCGCGGATATGTGATCTTCGTCGATGCCCCGGGCGTCATGGTCTCCAGTCTGCCCGTAATCGCCTCGCGTGCACGTCACAGGGGGTCTACCATGCCGCGGATGACCGAAGATCTTCTCACCGCCTACGACGGGGAACTGCGCGGCGCGGGTCTCCTGCCCGCCGGATCGCACGCCGAACAAGACGGCCCGCTGGTGCGCGTCGTCGGCGGCCACCGAGGATTCGTCTCCGGCCCCCGCGACCTGTCGGACCACGACGTCGACGCCCTGATCGAGGCCCAGAAGGCCCTGTTCGCGGCCCGCGGCGAGGTCGTGGAGTGGAAGGTCCGCGGCCACGACCTGCCCGAGGACCTCCCCGCCAGGCTCACCGCCGCCGGATTCGTCCCCGAGGAGCGGGAGACCGTGGTCATCGGCCGCGTCCGCGACCTCCCCCGGCCCGGCGACCCGCCGGCGGGCGTACGGATCCGGCGCGTCGCCGACGCGGGCTCCCTCACCGGCATCGCCGCGATGCAGTCCGAGGTGTGGGACACCGACGCGAGCTGGATCGCCGCCCACCTCACCGCCCATCTGGCCGCCGCCCCCGACCGGGTCGCGATCTTCGTCGCGGAGGCCGGGGGCCGGACCGTGTCGGCGGCCTGGACGTTCCTGGGCGAGGGCCGCCGGTTCTGCACCCTGTGGGGAGGATCGACCCTGGCCGCCTGGCGCGGCCGCGGCCTCTACCGCGCCCTCCTCGCCGCCCGGGCCGAGCTCGCCGGGCGGCACGACTACCCCTACCTTCAGGTCGACGCCTCGCCCGACAGCCTGCCCATCCTGGAACGGCTCGGCTTCCACGCCGTCACGACCACGACCCCTTACCTCTGGACGCCCGGAGCCTGAGGCAGATCCCGCATCCCGCGCAGCGGCGACAGCAGGATCGGCAGCGCCGCGCACACATAGCCGACCCCCGCGATCAGCAGCGTCGTCCGGGGATCGGTCAGCTGGGCGCACACACCGCCCAGGATCGCGCCGATCGGCATGACCCCCCAGTTCAGGAAGCGGGCGGTGGCGTTCACCCGGCCGAGCAGGGCGTCGGGGGTCAGGCGCTGACGCAGGCTGACCGAGGCGACCGCCCACCCCGCGATGAGGAAGGCGTCCAGGCCGAGGCCCAGCGCCGCCGGCAGCACCCGCCAGCCCGGCGCAGCGATCGGCACCAGCAGGAACGCCAGGCCCGCGCCGATCGCGTTGACCCACAGCATCCGGGCCTCGCCCAGCAGCCGGATCTGACGCCCGGTCGTCATCGCCCCCAGCACGCCACCGATCCCCGACGCGCCCAGGACGATCCCGAACGTGCCCGCGTCGATGCCCATCTGGTCGACGAAGAACACCGGCAGCATCGCCATCATCGCCACCCCGAACAGGTTCGCGATCGCCCCGGAAGCGATCACCAGGCGCAGGACGGCGTGCCGCAGCAGGAACTCCATGCCCTCGCGCATCTCCACCCACAGGCCCCGCCGCGCGGCTTCCGGCTCCGGCTCCTTCGCCTTGATGAAGAACAGGAAGACCGCCGAGACCGCGAAGCTGAGGGCGTCCAGGAAGACCGCGAACGGCCCCCCGGCGAACCGCACCAGCAGGCCGCCCGCGCCCGGGCCCGCCACCTCGGCCGAGGTGGCGATCACCTGGAGCTTGGTGTTGCCCTCCATCAGCTGGTCGCGGTCCACCAGGAACGGCAGGTACGACTGGTAGGCGACCTGGAAGAACACCGTCGCGATCCCCGTGGCCAGCGCCGCCGCGTACAGGTGCGGCAGCGTCAGGGCGTCCAGGAGGTAGGCGAGCGGGACCGACCCGAGCGCCACCGCCCGGACCAGATCGCACACCACCATGACGGGCTTCTTGCGCATCCGGTCGACCCACACCCCCGACGGAAGCCCGACCAGCAGGAACCCGGCCGTCTCGAACGCGGTCAGCAGGCCGATCTGGGCCGGTGAGGCATGCAGGACCAGCAGCGCCACCAGCGGCAGCGCGATCATCGTGATCTGGCTGCCGACCTGGCTGACGGCGTCCGCCGCGGCCAGCATGCGGAAGCCGGAATGGTGCCACAGGCCCGGCCGGGAGGCCTCGGGAGATGGACAGGGTGACGGAACGGTGCGCATGAGCGCGTCCTCCAGGAATGACAGAAGTCCTCGTACAGGGAGACCGGGGGACGTCGGACGGCGGAGCCGCGCCCGGAAGCCGGGCAGCGCTCGACGCCGTGCGTCCGCACGGGTCTCCTACGAGAACATGTATGTCATGCCGGTCACCCTATGTGCCGCCGATGTCCGATGCCAACCTCTTTTACCTGCGGAGGGTGGAAAGGCGCTCTCGCGTGTGCTCCGGGGTGCCGGGGAAGGTCCGCTCGACGGTGTCCCGGATCTCGGCGAGGGTCTGGGCCGCCAGCTCCCGGCGCCAGGCCAGTTCGGCCCGCCGCATCGCGCCGTTGAGCACGCAGGTCTCGCGGTAGTCGACCTCGGTGCTGCCGCCGGGACCGTCCTTCAGGATCTGGCGGCAGCGGAAGGCGTCCTCGGCGCCCTCGATGGCCACCACCACGTCCAGCAGGGTGATCTTCTCCAGCGGGCGTCCCAGCCGGAAACCGCCCCGCGGACCCGGGGCAGAGGTGAGGATCCCTGCCCTGGCCAGCGCCTGGAGCTGCTTGTTCAGATAGGCGGCCGGGAGATCGTAGAAGGCCGCGAGCCGCGCCGCCGTGGCGGCCTCACCCTCGTTCCAGCCGAGGTTGAGACAGCTGTGCAGCGCCCATTCGACGCCCTCCCCCATCTGCATAATTCTGTAGGTTACTTATCCAGAATCATCCGGGCAAGCCGCGCCAGGGACCTGAGAGCCAGGTGCCGCCTGGCTCCAGCGGGTGATCCCAGCCCGTAACGGCCCTTTCTAGGTTGGGGTGCACTGGCCGCCCAACCTGGGAGAACCGATGACGCAGACTCTGACCGCTCCAGCCACCGGCTCCGACACCACCAGGGGATCGGACTTCACACCGCTGGCACGGCGCGTCAGGGAGAGCGGGCTGATGGAGCGCGCGACCGCGCACTACACCCGGTCGATCACCCTCAACGTCCTCGGCACCGCGGCGGTCTGGGCGGGCGTCGCGGCCATCGGCACCGGAGCGGCCGGCATCGGCGCCTGGTGGGCGCTGCCCCTCGCCCTCCCCGCCGCGCTGCTGTCCACACGGACGGGCTTCCTCGGCCACGACGCCGGCCACAAGCAGATCGCGGGATCGGCCAAGGCCAACCGCCGGCTCGGCCTGCTGCTCGGCAACGCGATGCTCGGCCTCAGCCACGGCTGGTGGAACGCCAAGCACAACCAGCACCACGCCAACCCCAACCACACCGGCAAGGACCCCGACGTCGGCGCCGGCGCCCTGGTCTTCACCGAGGAGGACGCCCGCGCCCGCACCGGCCTCACCGGCTGGATCACCCGCCACCAGGCGTGGCTGTTCTTCCCGATGCTCACCCTGGAGGGCCTGGCCCTCAAGCTCTCCAGCTTCCAGGACCTGAAGAACCGGCCCGCCAAGGAGCGTCGCATCGAAGGCGCCCTGCTGGTCCTGCACCTCCTCGCCTACCTCACCCTGGCCTTCACCCTGCTGCCCGTGCCCGTCGCGCTCGCCTTCATCGCCCTGCACCAGGGGCTGTTCGGCCTCCACCTGGGCTGCGCGTTCGCGCCCAACCACAAGGGCATGCCGATGCCCGGCCCGGACGACGACTGGGACCACCTGCGCAAGCAGGTCCTCACCTCCCGCAACGTGCGCGGCGGACCGGTCGTGGACTGGATGCTCGGCGGCCTCAACTACCAGATCGAGCACCACCTGTTCCCCGGCCTGCCCCGCCCGGCCCTGAAGAAGATCCGCCCGATGGTCCAGGAGCACTGCGCCGCCCTCGGCCTGCCCTACACCGAGACCGGCGTCATCGACTCCTACCGCCAGGCCCTCGCCCACCTCGACCACGTCGGAACGGGCGTCGTCGGCTGACGCCCCTGACCTAGTGCCCGGCGGCGCCGGAGAAGGCGAGCACGACGACTCCGCCGACGATCAGCAGCATCCCGGTGATCGCGGTCAGGTTGAGGTGCTCGCCATAGAGGACCGCCGCGACGCCCGCCACAGCCGCGGTCCCGGCGCCCGACCAGATCGCGTAGACCAGCCCGACGTTGAGGCTGCGCAGCGCCATCGCCATCAGGACGAACGACATGGCGTAGCCCGCGATGACCAGCAGGGTGGGCCCGATCCTGAACCCGTCGGCCAGGCCGCGCAGGGTGAGCGTCGCGACGACCTCGCAGGCGATCGCCCCGGCGAGAATGATCCACGGCATGGTGTGTTCCCCTCGAAACGTCACTGGTCCCAGGACTGTACCGGCTGGACGGTACAGTCCGCTCCAGGGAACGGATCTCCCCCTCAGGTCGGAGCCGCAGACTCGACCGCAGGCTGAGGACCGCGAGAGCACCGGCACCGATGCTCTCGGTATGACGCACCAAGGAACGGCCGCCATCGCGGTCGAAGGGCTCACCAAGAGCTACGGCGGCACACCGGCCGTCACGGACCTGACCTTCACCGCACGCGCCGGAGCCGTCACGGGCTTCTTCGGCCCCAACGGAGCGGGCAAGACCACCGCCCTCAAGGTCATCGTCGGCCTGGCGAAGGCGACCACCGGACGCGTCCTGGTCAACGGCACACCGGTGGAACGCACACGACCCGACGCCCGCACCCTCGGCGTCGCCATCGAACCGTGCGGCGCCCACCCCGGCCGCACCGGCCGCGCCCACCTGACCTCCCTGGCCGCCCTGGCCGGGCTCCCCCGCCGCAGGGTCGCCGAGGTCCTGGAGCTCGTCGAACTCGACCGGGCCGCGGGACGCCGCGTCGGCGCCTACTCGATGGGCATGCGGCAGCGGCTCGGCCTGGCCGCCGCCCTCCTCGGCGACCCCGCCATCCTCGTGCTCGACGAACCGGCCAACGGCCTCGACCCCCAGGGGATCCGCTGGCTGCGCGCCCTCGTCCGCGAACACGCCGCCGCGGGAGGGACCGTGCTGCTGTCCAGCCACCTGCTCAGCGAGGCCGCCCACACCGTCGACGACCTCGTCGTCATCGACCGGGGGCGCCTCCTGCACGCCGGGCCGCTCAGCGCCCTCGACCCCGCCACCTCCCTGGAAGACCTCTTCTTCGACCTCACCGAGCGGAGCGCGCCGTGACCCACCTCCTCAGAGGCGAACTGATCAAGACCGTGACCACCCGGACGGCCCTCGCCTTCGCCCTCGGCGGCATCGCCTTCACCGTCCTCAACGTCCTGATGATCACCAAGGCCTCCGGCACGCTCGACGACCTGCACGAGAAGGAGGAGGCCCTGTCGGGACTGCCGATCCTGCTCCTGCTGTGGGGCCTGGTCGGCGCGGCCGGGGAGTACAAGCACCGCACCGCCGCACCCGCCGCGCTCGTCGCCCGTCACGGCAGGGCCACGGCCCTGATGGCCAGGATCGCCGCCTACGCCCTGACGGCCCTGCTCATCGGCGGCCTCATGATCGCGATCTCCGTGGGGCTCGCCCTGCCGCTGCTGGCAGACCACCCCGGCACCCCGCTGACCGCGGGCGGCGTCACGGCCATCGCGGCGAGCGACCTCGCCGCGTTCGTCCTATCTGCGATCATGGGTGCCGCCATCGGGGCCCTCGTCCGCAACCCGGTGGCGGGAGTGGTCATCCTGCTGATCGTGAACTTCGCGGTGATCCCGCTGATCGCCGGCTCGCACGAATCGCTCGCCAACCTCACGCCGTTCGGCGCTGCGGGAGTCCTGGCCCGCATGACCCACGACACGACCCTGTCGGTCGCCGCCGCCGGCTGGGTGCTCCTCGCCTGGACCGCCGCGTTCGTCGCCGTGGCGTTCGTCTCCGAACAGCGACGCGACCTGGCGTGAGAACCCCGGAAGCGCTCCGCGCGCCGCTCCGCCGGCTGGTGGAGAGGCGCGCGGAGCTGTTCGACGTCGCGCTGGCCGTGGTCGCCACCGCAGTGGAGTTCGGGCTGGTCGACTCCCTGCGGGTGCCGCCGATCGCCCTCACCGCGGCCGCGGGCGCCGCCCTGCTCCTGCGCCGCCGCCATCCGATGCCCGTCCTCGCGGTGACGATCGCCGCGGCGTGGGCGTGCGCGGCCCTGGGCGAGTATCCCGGCGGCGCGCCGGTCCTCGTCGCCCTCTACACGATCGCCGAGGAACGCGAACGGCGCGTGTCGGTGGTCACGGCCGTCCCGGTGGCCGTGTTCCTCCAGGCCGCGAGCATCAGCTCGGTCCCCGTCACCGTCGGGGCATGGGCTCTGGGCTCCTACGTCCAGACCCGGCGCCGCTACGTGGCCGCCCTGGAAGAGCGCGCCGCCCAGCTCGAACGCGAACGCGAACAGCTCGACCGGATCGCCGCCCGCGACGAGCGCACCGCCATCGCCAGGGAACTGCACGACATCGTCGCCCACTCGGTGACCGTCATGCTCCTGGGCGTGCGCGGGGCACGCGACATCCTGCCCACCGAACCCGCCATCGCCGCCGACACCCTGCGGCGGGTCGAGACCACCGCCGAGGACAGTCTCGCCGAGCTGCGCCGCATGCTGACCGTGCTCCGCGACCCCGCCCGGGACGCCCAGCTCCGCCCCCAGCCCTCCCTCGCCCGCCTCGACGCCCTGATCAGCGGATACCGTGACACCGGAATGCCGCTGACCCTCACCGTCACGGGCGAACGCCGCCCGCTGCCCGGCGGCATCGAGCTGTCGGTCTACCGGATCATCGAGGAGGCCCTGACCAACGTGCTGAAACACGCCCGCCCGGCCCGCGTGGACGTCACCCTCGCCTTCACCCCCGAAACGCTCACGGTGACGATCGACGACGACGGCCCGTCCCGCCCCGCCACCCCCGGAGGCCACGGGCTGACCGGCATGCGCGAACGCGTCATCGCCCTCGGCGGCGACCTCACCACAGGCCCCCGGACCGGCGGAGGCTTCACCGTCACCGCCGCCCTGCCGATCGGGAACCCATGACCATCCGGCTGCTGATCGTCGACGACCAGGAACTCGTCAGGACGGGCCTGCGCCTGTTCCTCACCACCCAGGACGGCCTGGAGGTCGTCGGCGAGGCCTCCGACGGCGACGAGGCCCTCGACCTCGCGCTCCGCACCCGTCCCGACGTGATCCTCATGGACGTGCGCATGCCCCGCGTCGACGGCGTCGAGGCCACCGCCCGCCTCACCGCCGCGGGCATCGACCCGCCGCCCCGCGTCCTGATCCTCACCACCTTCGACCTCGACGAGTACGTGTTCGGCGCCCTGCGCGCGGGCGCCGCGGGCTTCCTGCTGAAGGACGCCTCCCGCGAGCGCCTCCTGGAGGCCGTCCGGGTCGTCCACGCCGGCGACGCCCTGCTGTCCCCCTCCATCACCCGCCGCCTCATCGAGGACTTCGCGACCCGCACCAGCCCCCTCTCCCCGCCCGACGGCCTCCTCGCCGGTCTCACCCCCCGCGAACGCGAGACGCTCGTCCTGGTCGCCCGAGGCCTGTCCAACGCCGAGATCGCCGCCCACCTCGTCGTCACCGAGGCGACCGTGAAGAGCCACATCGGCGCCGTCTTCGCCAAACTCCACCTCCGCGACCGCGCCCAGGCCGTCGTGTTCGCCTACGAACACGGCATCGTCACCCCCGGCTCCCCCTGAAACGCGCAGGCAACGACGCGTCGAGAAAGCGGGTGATCGCGCCGATGCGGTCGCCGTCGAGGGTGAGGACGACGACGCCCACCGGATGGAGCGTCCGGCCGTCACGGTCGGTGAGATGGCAGGTGAAGGCCGGCTGGGTGTTGGCCCGGGTCGGCACGAGGTGGAAGCGGCGGCCGTCGCGCCAGGCGGCACTGGCCTCGAGGAACGCCCCGATGGCGGCCTTCCCGTGGTACTCGTGCGGCGCGGGCGGCATCGCCAGCCAGGCGTCGTCGGTGAGCAGGGCCAGGACGCCCTCGATGTCGTCGGCGGTGAACGCCTCGGCGAACCGGCGCGGCAGCTCCCGTTCGGCCTCCGGCGCCGGACGCTCCACGACGGGACGGTGCGCGCCGACCGTGGCACGGGCCCGTTGCAGGACGCCCTTGACCGCGGTCTCGGAGGTCCCGAGCATCTCCGCGACCTCCGCCGCCGAATAGCCGAGGACGTCGCGCAGCACCAGCGTCGCGGTCTGGCGGGGCGGCAGCCGCTGAAGGGCGGCGATGAACGCCAGCTCCACCGCCTCCTTGCTCTGGTACCGCGTCTCGGGGCGCGGAGCGGGATCGGGCAGGGCGGTGAGCAGGGCGTCGGGGTAGGGCTGAAGCCAGCTCACCTCGCCGCGCCGGGTCGGTTCGGGCGGCTCGAACGGCGGGACGGGCTCCGCCGGGACCCGGCGCCGCGCGTCCCGCAGGGCGTTCAGGCAGCGGTTGGTCGCGATCCGGTACAGCCAGCTGCGCAGGGACGCCCTCCCCTCGAAACCCGCCAGGCCCCGCCAGGCCGCCAGCAGCGTCTCCTGAAGAAGATCGTCGGCATCGGCCGTCGAGCCGAGGATCCGGTAACAGTGCAGGTGCAGCTCGTGCCGGTAGAGCCCGACGAGCCGCTCGAACGCCTCGCCGTCGCCATCGCGGGCACCGGCCAGAGCCTCCTCCGTCATCTTTCGATGATCCCACCGTTCCGTCCCGCGACCCCGCGGTGTCCCTACCTACAGAAGCACTGCGAAACGGAGATGATCACTATGACCGGCACCGCCCTGCGCATCGCGCTCGCCCACCACGAGGCCTGGTTCGCCAAGGACCTGGACCTGGCCATGACCTACGTCGCCGACGACATCGTCTGCGACGCCCCCGCCGGACGCCTCGAGGGCGCCGCCGCCTACCGGGCCTTCCTCGCCCCGTTCGTCCAGATCCTGCTGGGCACCCGGATGATCGGCGCCTTCGGCGACGACGAGACCGCACTGATCATGTACGACACCGAGACCGTCCCCGTCCCGCACGCCCCCGGCGCCGAACACCTCACCATCGCCCACGGCAAGATCACACGCAACGTCTTCCTCTTCGATCGCGCCCCGTTCGACGCCGCCCGCCGCTCCGCGACCTGAGCCCACCGGCCGCGCCCGCCGATCCGGGCGCGGCCCGAAGCCGCGGGGCGTCGGCGCCCCGCGGCCCCCACCGGCGGGCCGAACGGATCAGCCTGCCTTCCGGGCTCCGAGAAGGCCCGACATGACCGCGGTCTCGTCGCCCTGTGCGACGCCCATGACGGTCGCCAGCCGGCGTACCTGCGGGATCGTCGCGTGCTGCGCGGCCGCGGCGGTCATGAGCAGGCCACCCTGGTGATGGCGGATCATGAGCTTGAGGAACCAGGCGTCCAGAGCCCTGCCGTGCAGTTCACCCAGACGGTCGATGTCCTTCTGGGCGGCTGTTCCCGGCATGACGGCAGGCCCGGCGTGACCACCCTTGTGGCCCGCCATCCAGGTCATGGGCGGGCCGGACGGCACCTGGGGGGCGTTCCAGAGATCGAGCCAGCCCTGGAGCTGGCCGATCTGCTTGAGCTGGTTGAGCTCGATCGAGACGGCCAGCCGGGACACCGAGGGGCTCGCCCTGCCGATGACGGCCTGGGCCATCGTCACGGCCTGCTGGTGGTGCACGACCATGTCCTGGGCGAAGCCGATGTCGACCGGACCAGCGGCGGGCGCCGCGGCCGGGGCCGGATCCGCGCCTGGAGCGGATCCGATCCCGGTGAGCAGCAGGGCCAGGACCGCTCCGATCACGACGAAGCCGATCGCGGAGAAGACCCGTCCCCTCATTGCAGCGGGTAGGCGTGGTCGGTGAAGCTCAGGAGCAGTGCCCCGTTGTCGTCGCAGGACGCCCAGAGCTTGTCGCCGTCGAAGCGGGGCGGCGACATGCACCAGTCGGTGGTCATGTCGACGTCGCCGAGGGCGTGCAGGGAGTTGACGAGCAGGGGCCGCTTGCCGACCTGGGCGGGTGGATTGAAGTAGGCGATCTCGCGCGGGTTCGACAGGTCGCGGATGTCGAACACACGGATGCCCGACTGCGCCCAGCCACAGGCCAGCGCGGTGGGATCGGTGAGCCGGTCGAGGGCGCAGTAGTGCGAGTCGTAGCCGAAGAAGCCGTTGCCGGCGGTGTCGGCCTTGAGCAGGTCCGCGTTGGCGGGCTCGTTGATCTCGAGTTTGAGCTGACGGACGGTCGTGGGCCGCCTCTCCTCGGAGATGTCGATGATCCGGACGCCGCCCGAGCCGAGTTCGTCGGCGGCCGCCAGGTAGCGCTTGCCGTGGTCGGTGAACGGGATGGCGTGCTGGGTGATCAGGCCGTCGCTCCAGGTCGTGTCGGAGACATGGCGCAATTGCGGGAACAGCCTGCGCTTCTGGATATCACTGGAGTCGAAGGTGGTGACCCCGGCCGGGACGTCGGCCACGTAGATCCGGTTGCCGTCGTTGCTCACCCCGACGCCGTGGTTGAGCAGGCCCGTCGAGCCGTTGTAGATCACTCGGGGGTTCGACGGCTTCGTCATGTCCAGGGCGGCGATGGTGCCGCCGACGGCGCCGGTCGTCCAGTAGGTGAGCCCGTCGGCCGACCAGGTCGCCTCGTGGCCGGGGAAGTTCCCCGGGAGGGTCACGGTCGTGCCGAGGATGCCGTTGAGCAGTTGGGGATGGGCGCAGTCGGTCTTGACGTCGTAGACCGAGACGAAGAATCCGCCGACCCCCGCCCCGACCGACACGGCGGCCAGCAGACCGCGGCCCTGGTGGATCTTGAGCGTTTCCCAGGTTCCTGCGAGCGTCGCGGGGCTCACCAGCGATTCGGTCAGTCTCGGTTGGGCGGGGTCGGACATGTCGACGACGTTGATGCCGGGACGGTCGGCGTTCTCCGCGGCGGTCAGGAGCGTTCCGAGGTACTGGCAGTGGCCGTAGGACGCACCGAGCGTGGCCTGTCCCTGACCCTGGAAGCGGCCGGCGAGCTGAAGATTGCAGGAGTAGCCCTGCCGGCTTCGCCCGCCCGTGCGGTCGGCGAGGGGGACCTGGCCCTGCAGGCCGGTCTCCGGCGACGACCCTGGCCCGCACACCGCCCTGGGCACCCGCGTGCTGGGGACGGGGTCCGCCGTGGCCCGTCCCGCGCCGGCCGCCAGCGAAGCGGTCAGCAGGATGACGGCGGCGAGAATCCCCGCACGCCGATCGTTCTTTTTCCCAGCAGGATCTCTCACAACGTCTCCTCTTGGGGGGTCATCTCTCCAGGCAATGCGGCCGGTCTCTGTACCGCGGCCCTCCAGCCCGGAGGACGCTCAAGATAATCAATCAAAACAAAGATGGCAATATCGCGATGTCACACTTTTCCTTGACCGCGAAAAATTCTCAACGAAGTATCCGGGTAAGACTGTTACCAAGCAGCTTATTCAGCCATCAGCCAGCAGAACAGCGAATCTTGGTGACACGCGGCCACCAAGAGTGTCGCCCTGTCCAGGCCTGAATACTCGACAGTGACCGATATCGGTAAGCCTGTTACCGTGTCGGAATCACCGGCACACGGGACTCCTGGTGTGCATTTATGCACACCAGGAGCAATAGTGAGTGAGGCAAAGGGAAGGAGGCGTGTGATGGCTGTCGGCTCGGTGCGCGCGTTGAGGGTTCGGGATCGGAATCGGCTGTCGATCCTGGATGCGGCACGGGAGGTACTGACCGCCGACCCCGACGCCAGCATGGACGACATCGCCGCCGAAGCAGGCATGGTACGCCGCACGGTCTACAGCCACTTCCCGACCCGCCTCGACCTCATCGAAGGCCTCGTACGAGCGGGAGCGGAAGAGTTCATCGCCGACCTGGGCGAACCCGACGTGACCACCGACGACCCCGCAACGGAACTCGCCACGATGGTGCTGCGAACATGGGGAGCCGCCCGCCGATTCGCCCCAGTGATCGAACTAGCCCGACGCGGCGCCGAGGACGCACTGCAGGCATCGATGGAGCCCTTCACCTCGATCGTCGCGCAACTGATCGACAACGGTCAGCGACAGGGCGTCTTCAGCAATGATCTTGACCCCGGCGTGCTGTCGAAGGTCCTGGCGGGCAGCGCGCTGACGTTCCTGTCGGCGAGCTCGGAAGGCCACTGGAGCGGACACTCCGGCGACGTCGCACTCACTTGCCTGCTCCTGCTCGGCACCCCCACCGGCACGGCCCACGCCGCACTCGCCCAAGCCACGATCCACCAGCTCGCATGAGACACCCGCCGCGAACCACACCACACCGCCACCGCCGTCACCCAGAACCATCTGCCGGGCGGGGAGACACCTTCGGGAGCGAGTCGTTCAGGGCGCAGTCAGGCTGCTGCCCCACAAGGTCGCGGGCACCAGCCGCACGGCCGGCGAACCCGCAGTGCGTGCGGGCGGATGCGAGGTACTGCTCGGCGCGGTGCCGGTCGGCGGCGTGGCGGGAACGTCACGGGGTGGTGCCGAAGTGGCTGGCGGCGTTGCGGGAGCAACAGGTCGGTTTGCGTTCGGGTCAGCCGTTCGCGTTCTGAAGGCGTTCCTGTGTGACGTCTTGACGTGACGGCAGAGCGGTGGCGTTCAGGTGTCGGAACGCGGTTGGAGGTTCGGCGTGGAGAGGAGCCGCTTGGCTTCTTCTCGGATTGCCGGTTCGGTATCGGCTGAGAGCGTCTCCAGCTGGGTGCGGAGCCGGGCCGGTCCGTTGTCGTCCATCCATCGGGGATCGCTGAGGAGGGCGTCGTAGAGGATTTGGCCGTGTGAGTCGGAGGAGTCGGCCAGCGCTTTCAGGACCAGTCGCAGTCCGCGCGCGTCCTGGCGATCCAGGAGTGCGTGGGCGGTTTCTTGAACGACCGCGGTGTTCTGGGGGTCTCGGAGGAGGGCTTCGAGCGCGCGGGCTGCCTCGGGGATCTCCGCGGAGGCGGCCAGGCGTCGACCCGCCCGCGCTCGAACGGGCCATAGCTCCGAGGCTGCGTCGGGGAGGATCCAGGTCACCTCGTTGTGGCGGACCCTCGGGTCTGCGGAGGGCAGTTCACTGACCTTGAGGTCGGAGAAGACGAGCGTGAGGTCGTGGGCGTTGGTCTGGATGCGGACCTCGTGGAAGTCGATTCCGACCTCTTCGGCCCAGGCTGCGGCGGCCGGTGAATCCTCGACGATCGCGGCGCCGGGGTAGAGGCCGTGCCATTTCACGCCCCACACGTATCCGTCCAGATCTTGGCCGGTCTCGTGGTCGATGAGCCGTTCATCGAGGGAGTCCCTCCACGTGCTCTTGGCGATGGTGGAGACGCACCGGGCCTCGACGCAGTAGCGGAACAGGTAGCGCAGGTGCACTGGCAAGATCCCGGTCCTCGGATCCGCCGTCGCGTAGACGATGAGCTCGTAGTCCCGCATGTAGTCGACGAAGCCGTGGTGGATCACAGCGTGGTCGAACACGTCCTCCAGAGCCTGTTCCAGCGCGACGACGTCCATGGTGATCGTTTGTACACGAGTGTCCGGCTCGATGTTCGAACGAGTGCCCGGTCTGGCGCGTCGGCTCGGCCTGCGTGGTCGAAGATTCAGGCTGCGGTGGCCAGCGGGATCGGCCTGCTGGTGCGGGCGGCAGGCTGCTTGCGGGTGAGGCGCCGGGTCATGAGGGTGATCGTGGTCCAGTTGAGGAAGGCTTCGGCGTGGCCGGGCAGGCGTTCGTAATCGCGGCAGTTGCGGCGGGCGCGCATGAACCAGCCCAGGGTCCACTCGACGATCCAGCTCTTAGTTACTTGGAATCAGGCCTGCCGGGCTCTCCGCTTCGGTACGGTCTCGCCGGTAGCTGAGGAGCCGTAGTGGGCGCTGTTGTACTTGTGGAGAAGTGGCCGGTCCTGGGACGGCATGGTCCGGCGGCTGCGTGGCTGCGGATCTGGACTGATCTGGGGCGGGCTCCCCGGACCATCGACGCCTACGCGCGAGGTCTGGCCGAGTACCTCGAGGTCTGTGAGCGCGAGGGTGTTGATGCGGTCACGGCGAACCGGGCGCATGTCGCGGTGTTCGTCCGTGAACTCACGAGCAGGCCGAGCAAGCGCGGAGCCAACGTCGTGTCGATCGACTCCGGTGCCGGGTTGTCGAACGCCACGATCCAGCAGCGACTGGTAGCGGTCCGGCTGTTCTACGACCACCTCATCGAGGAGGGCCTACGCGAGTCCAACCCCGTCGGCCGCGGCAGGTACACGCCCGGTCGACGCTTCGGAGGCCATGAACGGGGCCTGGTCCCGCGGCTGGTCAAGCTCCCCTGGATTCCCGATGAGCAGCAGTGGCGGCTGGTCCTGGCCGTCGCGGCTGAGGAGCCGATCCGTAACCGGCTCATGCTCGCCCTGGCCTACGACGCGGCCCTGCGCAGGGAGGAATTGTGCACGCTGGACACCGATGACCTTGATCCTGGGCGTCGGACGCTGCGGGTCAAGGCGGAGAACACCAAGAACCGGATGGAGCGGGTGGTCCCGTACTCGGCCCCGACCGGCGTGCTGCTGGCGAACTACCTGGCCCACCGGGCGACGATCAACCGGGCCCGAGGACGCCTGTTTCTGTCGGAGTCGCGCCGCAACTACGGCCAGCCGGTGACGTTGTGGACCTGGTCGAAGGTCGTGCGCCGGGTCGCCGTTGACGCCGGGGTGTCTCGCTTCTCCACGCACACCACCCGGCATCTGTGTCTCACCGACCTGGCCCGGATGGGCTGGAAGCTGCACGCGATCGCCACCTTCGCCGGCCACAGGTCAACCGAGTCCACGCTGCGCTACATTCACCTGTCCGGTCGCGACCTGGCCGAGAAGCTCAGCAAGGGCATGGAACAGATCCACGCTTGGCGCGTGGACATGCTCACCCGCGCAGAGGCACCATCGCAGCAGCGGGGGCACCGGTGAGCCTGCCGGCGCAATCCCGAGCGGCCTCCCGATCCGAGGCCGAGCGGCCTGCCTGGAGGTGGCCGGTCGATCTCTCTCGCTACCTGCGGCGCCCGGAGCTCACGGCCGAGGAATCCTCCGCGCTGGAACGTCTGGGCATGGCTTTGCGCCGTCGCCCCGGCCACTTCGATCACCGCGATAGGGACTGGGAGACGATCTGGGCCACCCCGAGTTGGTTGGAGGCTCCGATACCTGGAAGGGTGAGGAGTTATGGCACCACCGAGGAAGTATGCCCCTGAGCTGCGGGAACGGGCT